>UROG01000031.1 GCA_900549485.1 uncultured Eubacteriales bacterium | reverse complement strand
TGCCCAGGACTACAAGGATCTGTCCGGCCTGAAAAAGCTTGCCGATGACCACGGCGTTTGCATCTTCGTTGTCCATCACACCCGAAAGGAGCGGGACAGCAGCAATATTTTCAATGACATGACCGGTTCGTCGGTTATCGCTTCCTCCTATCTCAGCGAGGATGACGCGATGCTCGGCGCGGAGGCGCAGTATTGCCGGATGGAGCAAGAGCTGCAAAGCTATCTGGATAACTATGAAAGCACCCATGACTATGACGAGTATCACTTTGATCTGGACGATATTGAGCATGACCCCTATGTGCTGATCTCCATCCTCTCGGCTCTCCATGAGGGCGAGTTCACGCTGGATGAGGTACAAGGTACGCTCCAAATGCTGTTTGAAAAGCAGTACATCCTCACCGAAGAGGTTATCGTCGAAACCAGATACCCCACGGAAACCGACACATGGACGGACGCAGACGGCAACACGCACACGGAAACCTATCGCGTCCCGTATGACTACTACATCTGCAACGTGAAGCTCGAAAACTTCAATCTCTCCCACGTCCCGGTCTACATCATGTCTCAGGAACAGCTTTCCATGTACGCAACGTATATGTCGGTGCTGGGCAACCGCGAGGATCTGTTCGGTGACTCTCCCTATGTAGACAAGTACATCACCAATCCTCCCGCCGACTACGATGTCAACCCGGAATACCTGAACGACGAGAAGTTTGCAACGCTGATTACCGAGGCGGAAAAGTATCTCGGCTATCCGTATGTGTGGGCGGCTCCAATCCCGACATATCCTTTGACTGCTCCGGCTTCGTCAGCTACGTTCTCACAAACAGTGGTCTTGTGATTACCGGGCGGCTGGGCGCACAGGGGCTTTACAACGTCTGTACGCCGGTTTCAAAGGCGAATGCACAGCCCGGTGATCTCATCTTTCTCGTTGGGACGTATGATACCCCCGGTGCGTCCCACGTCGGCATTTATGTCGGGGATGGCGTCATGATCCACTGCGGCGACCCCATTCAGTACATACCCCACGGCAATCACGCAGAATGTGGGGTATCTGCTGGATTCTGTTCAGGCCAGCACCATGCTTTCCAACTCGGAATTTGTGGTCATGCTGAATCAGGCTGCCTCCGACAGAGGGCAGCTTGCCAAGCTGCTGAACATCTCCAATGGGCAGATGAGCTATAGTATCCCTCCACGAAAGACGGCAGAACGTTCTCACGCAGGCGGCAGTCCGCAAGGACGAAATCGACAGGATCAAAGCCATGATCGCCTTCATGGATGAGCAGACGACGGCGGTCACGGAATATTCCGAAACGCTGGTCAGGCGGCTGATCGAGAAGATCACGGTCTACGATGACAGGATTACGGTCGAGTTCAACTCCGGGCTGGCGATAGATGTGGATACCTAACGCTACGGCAAGGCTGCAATAACGATGCATAAGGGCACTCGGAAATTTCCGGGTGTCTTTTTCTTTGCGTTGCCTTGAAAAAAACATAAACTTCTGGTATAATAAATTATCTTATGAGTGCAATTATATTTCACCGGAGACGAGGTGCGTTATGGTAAAGAATGATTTTAATATAGATGTAAAGGTCAAATGTCTGGAAGGGCGTGTAACCCAGGCGCAGCTTGCCGAGATGGTAGGGACTTCCGCTCCGTACATCAGCAGGCTGATAAACAAGAAGGACGGCATCGTCAACAAGGTATTCGTCGAGATGCTTGAGAAGCTGGGCTACGATATCCAGATCACCTATGTGAAGAAGGAACAGTAATGGAGGCTCGGAGTCCTATGAATAGCGAAATAAAACTCGATACAAAATTGGTTGGTGATATAACCGGAGCCTTCTTTGTTCCATCTTATCAGCGTGGGTATAGATGGGGAGAAACCGAAGTTGTTAGATTACTTGACGATATTTATGCTACAGAGGGCAAGAGAAACTATTGCCTTCAGCCTGTTGTGGTGAAAAAGAATGGCGATAGATATGAGCTGATTGATGGTCAGCAGCGTTTAACGACCATCTATCTTATTTACCGTTTTATGAATGAAGAGAGCTTTGGCTTTATTGATGAGCCGAGGTTTACCCTTTCGTATGAAACCAGAGATAAATCTGAGAATTTCTTAAAATCGATTGACGAATCACGCAAGAATGAGAATATCGATTTCTGGTTTCTTTGTTCTGCTTATGAAAGCATCAAGAAGTGGTTTGCCGCAAGAGACAGAAAATCAACGCTTACAAATGTAAACAAGTATTTTGATGAAATTGTAAAAATAATATGGTACGAAGTAGGCGAAACCGAGGACGCTATAGGTTTGTTTACCAGACTGAACATTGGAAAAATCCCATTGACAAATGCGGAACTGGTAAAGGCTATGTTCCTCAGTAAAGGCGCAGATAAAAACGTTGATAAAGAAAAGCAAGAGGAGATCTCCCTTCAATGGGACAACATAGAAAAGGAACTGCACAATAATTCTCTGTGGTATTTTTTGACAAACACAACGAATACCGCCTATCAAACACGAATCGACCTTGTGTTGGATCTGATTTCAGGTAAGCCCGCTGATAATAGGGAGAAGTACTACACATTCTTTAAATTTGATGAAATGCGACAGGCAAAAACGCTTGACAGCATCTGGCGCAGAATTCAACAGACATTCTTGATTCTGAAGGACTGGCACGGTAACCATGAACTTTATCATAAAATCGGATATCTTATTGCTTCTGGAACTCTAACATTGCAAAAAATATTCGATCTTTCAAAGAATAAAACAAAAGATGAGTTTAGGGAATCCCTTGACGGATATATTAGAGAAAGCATCAAAATAAAAGTAAACTATGCAGATTTAAGCTATGAGAAGCCCTTGGATCAAAAGAGAATTGCTACATTGCTTTTGTTATTTAATGTTGAGTCAGTTCGTAGAAATGGCGAGAATTCTCAGTGGTTTCCTTTTGACAAATACAAGTTTGGCAAGGGCGGTAAAGTTACCTGGAGTCTTGAACACATTCATGCCCAACAGTCAGAAGGGTTAAGAACCCAGGAAATATGGAAAGAATGGCTTTCTCTTCATATTCCTTCTGTAAAATCCGATGCAGATAGTGAATTAGAAGAGTCTGCAACTATCCGGAATTTCCGAATAGTTCAAACTGAAGGTTCCCGCCAGGTGACTCGTGATACAAAGCATGAGATTTGAATAGCTTTAAAGTGGGGCAACACAATCAGAAAATAAAAAGTGGGGGCAAAAACCGCTGTCCAAAGGACGGCGAAAATCGGGGAGGAAAGATGAAAAACAAAAAGGAAATCACGGTGCCGCTCCTTATGTGGGCGATTTTTGAAGCAGTGGCTGTGACATTATGGCGCACGAAGGACAATCTGTTTTACCTTATCAACTTCAGCTACATCGGCACGGTGCTGGCAGTGTCGCTGTTTCTGTTTGCAAAAAAGCACAGGAACGCGAGACGATTCGCGCAGCTTTTCATCGGTACATATATGCTGGTCTACCTTGGACTTATACGCGGGGAGAATATGCAGATCGAGGGCTTCTGGTACTATCTCTTTACCGGAGTGTTTGAAGCTGCTACGATCCATTACGCTGTTGCGAAAATATTCGGGCCGCTGGTGTTCGGAAGAGGCTGGTGCGGATATGCGTGCTGGACTGCGATGCTGCTTGACTTTCTGCCGTACAGACAGCCGAAGGAGCCGCGCAGGAAATTGGGCTTTATCCGTTATATCACCTTTGCCGCGTCCTTTATCCTTGTGGCGATGCTGTTCATCACCCACGTGGGGAATCTGGAGCGTATAATGTTCTGGCTGTTTCTTGGCGGCAACGTGCTTTACTATGCGCTCGGCACGGCGCTTGCATTCGCGTTTCATGATAACCGGGCTTTCTGCAAATACATATGCCCGATCACTGTTTTCCTGAAACCCATGAGCTATTTTGCACTGTTCAGGATCACTTGCGACAAGGAAAAATGCGTCTCCTGCGGGAGATGCAAAAAAATCTGTCCGATGAATGTGGATATAACGGACAATTCAAGAAAAAGGGAAAACGGCACGGAGTGTATACTGTGCATGGAATGCGTAAGGGAATGTCCTAAAAATGCTTTATAATTAAGGAGAAGAGAAATGACAAAGCTGTTCAGGAAAAAAGAGATACTGTTTGCAATCGTCTGGATCGTTGTCTATGTAGTCGGTTCAAGCGTGGCGGATTCACTGTCGGAGGCGGCGGGGCTTGAGAAAAGCATCACGCTGATATTTGACGCCGTTCTTTGCATAACCGCCGTACTGTGGATAAAAGAAAACAACCTTGCGGAATATTTCGGGCTGTGCAAAAGCGCGGCGGAGCCGAAGAAGTTCCTCTATTATATCCCGCTTGCCGTGCTTGCCTCGTGCAACCTGTGGTTTGGCGCGGCCATGAATTATTCCGCGTTGGAAACGCTGCTGTTTGCCGCAAGCATGCTCTGCGTCGGTTTTTTGGAGGAGCTTATATTCCGCGGCTTCCTTTTCAAGGCAATGGCGCGTGATAATGTCAGATCGGCGATCATTGTATCCAGCCTTACCTTTGGCATCGGGCATATCGTCAACCTTATAAACGGCAGCGGGGCAGGACTTCTTCCCAATCTGTGCCAGGTGTGCTACGCGGTTGCGATAGGCTTTTTGTTCGTCACGATTTTTTACAGGGGAAAAAGCCTTGTCCCATGCATCGTCACCCACGGCGTGCTGAACTCTCTCAGCGTGTTTTCAAGCGAGACGGCGCAGAAGCTTGATAACATTATCATCGTTTCGCTGATCCTGTGCGCGGTATCTGTTGCTTATGCGCTCTGGCTGATAAAAACCCTGCCGGAAAAAGAGTAAAAGATTTTGTTGAAAAAAGTCCCTGCTGCTGTTAATATAGGAAATACAAAATAATATATGTCTATTGTGCATGTAATCGCTTAAGCAAAGGGAAGTCGAACCCGCGCCGGTTCAACTCCCCCTTATGCTTAGCTGTAAAGACATTATTGTCAGGCGGCGACTGGAAATGAATGGGGTTAAAAGCCCCGCGCGAACGGCACTGTAAGCGTGAGAACGTACCGAAGCGGCTTCGGCTGTGGGGCTAAAGCCCTCCATTGCGGATACTTCCGTGAGAAGGTAGGATACGGGCGCAGGATGAACGATCCATAACGCGAGTCAGGAGACTTACACGGCATAGGACAAAGAAAGCAGCGGACGAGTTCTCCGTATATGTTTTGCAAGGGATAAGTCTGCCGTCTTCCGGATTTCCGGGGGACGGCTTGTTGTCGTGCGCATTTTTCCGCTGATTTCTGTATCATACCGAAATCGGCGGTTTTTTTCTGCCGGGAGGAAGAGATGAAGAAAAAACGGCAAAATCTTATACTGAACGTGCTGATGACGGCGGCAATAGCGCTTATTGTGTTCTCGGGGATAATGATAGCAGGGAACATTCGGCGCACCGAAACAAGCGCCCCGCCCGCGCCTACGCTCAATATCTCCGACATGAGCGGGACGGAAAATCAGACGCACGGGATACCGGAAGACGACGGAGTATCTATCGGCGATGCGATGACGGTAAAAATCGTCGGCGACGGCAGCGAAACGGCAGAGGTATCAACTTCGGACAGCGGCGCGGTAAGCGGCAGCAGCTGCACGATCTCGATAGTCTGCGATACGATACTAAATAACCTTGATAAGCTCAGGGACGGTAAGGAGGCTTTTGTTCCCGCAAACGGGGTCATTCTTGCCGCGTCTTCCATCAGCATCAGTGACGGGGATACGGTGTTTGACGTTCTCAAGAAAGCCTGTGAGCTTGCGGATATACAGCTTGAGTATTCGTATACGCCGCCTCGTGGAAGCTATTATATAGAAGGAATAAACAACCTCTATGAATTTGACTGCGGCGAGCAGTCCGGATGGATGTACAAGGTGAACGGGGTATTCCCGGGTGACGGGTGCTCCGCACACTATTTGTCAGCTGGGGATGAAATAGTTTTCTGCTATACCTGTGTTGGACTCGGCGCGGACGTCGGCGGAAGTATGGATTGATATTGGAGGTAAATGAAGATGAAAAAGCGCATATTATCACTTTTCCTTACGGTAATAATGCTTATCAGCATTGTTCCGGCAGGGGCGTTTGCACAGGAGACTGTGCAGCCTGACAGCGTGACAGCGGGAGATGTTCTGCCGGAAGAGCTTACAGAAGATATTATAGAGGAACCGGAAGAGGAGCCGGAAGGAGAGCCGGAAGAGGAACCGGAAGGCAGCACGACAGACGAGCCTGAACCGGCAGAAGAACCGGCAGCCGAACCCGCCGAAGAGCCGGAGCAGGAACCTGAGCCTGAGGAGACGGGCGAACCGTCGGAAGAACAGGACGGGGAAGCGCAGGAAGATGAAGAAATCGAGCTGCTGAGCGATGAAACCGCAGCCGTCATAGGCACGGTGCGGGTCGTGGTCGAAAACAATACGCTTCCGGTGAGCGCCGGTGCGGCTTGGGAAGGCGTATTGGTTGACGCACAGACGGAGCTCTATGCGGATTCAACGATGATGACCTGCGTTGTGGACGCGCTCGGAGAATATCCGCAGGAAGGTGCGGACTCCGGTTATATAGAGAGCATCAACGGACTTGGTGTATCCGAAATGTCCGGCTGGACGGGTACGTTGAATGACTGGTTTACAAGCGAGGGCTTTGCCGCCTTTAACGCGGCGGACGGCACGCTGCAAAGCGGCGACGAGATCCGGATAATGTACACCTGCAACGGCGGCGAAGACTGCGGCGGAAGCAGGGAAAATAACGACAAAACACTGGCCGCGCTCAGCTTCGACGTGGGAGAGCTGTCTCCGGCGTTCGATGCAGCTACTCATGAGTATACATTGACGGTACCCTATGGGACAACTGCGCTTTATGTCACGCCGACGGCGGCAAACAAAAATTTTCAGGTGCATACTTTTGTTGGCGATATTGCCTATAAACGCAGTCAGCCGGTTCCGGCTGCCGACGGAACGGTGATAAGTATTGTTGACGGCGACCCGTCATGGCCGAGCATGAACGGCGGAAGCGACTCTGTTCCGGCCGAGGTTTATTATGTTACGGTAGTCTGTAAAGTCCCTGTAACCACGGCAGACGTCACTGTCCGCTCACAGATGGCTGGCGGATATCTGCACGGCTTCGGCGAGACCTTAAGGGTAAGCTCAGACGAGGCGTAAAGCTTTGGCTATGCCGACGGCGTTGAGGGCGTGTCCGCGCTTGACGCGCTTGCAGCAGCGCATGAGCTGGTTTTCGGAGACGATTTCACTGCCGATACCGCCTCCGCCTTCCTCGCAGTGACGGATAAAGGATATGTAACGACGATTTTCGGCACGGAGACGCCGGCAAACGGCTTTTTTGTAAACGGCGGCTTTCCGAATGACGGAACGCCAAGCTCTTACGGCGGTTATAACGGCACGACAGTAACGACCCAGCAGATTTTCAGCGGCGACATTCTGGACTTCTTCATATACTCTGATACGGAATTTTACTCAGATTATTATACATACGCAGCCGTTCCGCAGAGGATCTATGCCGGCAGGGACTTCACGGTCACTGTCAGCGGCGGCATGGCGATGGGCGGCTATTTGTACGCGGACGCGGCCGCTTTTGCGGCAGCCGCGGAGCCTCTTGAAGGCGCTCAGCTTGCTTGGGTGGACGCGCTTGACGGTGCGGTCAACGTAATAAGCGGCGCATATACCGATGAAAGCGGCAAAGCCGTTGTGACGGCTCCGGCAGAGGGGACGTATCTTCTGACGGCACTCGGCAATGAAGACGAGGAAGTATACTGCTTCATGAACCCCACCGCCGTCACGGTAGGGAGCGGAGATCTGCTGCAAGGCCCTGTGGTCATACGCACAAGCAATTCCACGTCCGATCTTTCAAACGCGATTCTTGCAGGGGAAAACGAACAGGGCATAGCTGTTTTTGACGGCGCGGTTTACGAATACGCTCTCGGCGATATCCTCACCGATGCAAACTCACAGCTCAGGTTTTATTTTGACCTCGCCGGCGACGATCTGACGGCAAAGCTGTCATGGCTTGACGCATCCGGCGCCGAAAAAAGCAAGGACATAACAAAGGCGTCGGCGCGTTTTGCCAACTGCCTTCATCCGGGACAGAATACCCTGACGCTGACGATAGGCGCGGGCGGGAAGGATTACGATACTTATACCTTCCGTGTAGGCTGCAAGCCGACGCTGAACGCCCTGAGCGCGGCTGCGGACGGTACGCCGCTGTATACTGACGGCGCTTTCGCCCCGGACAGGTTTGACTATGTGCTGACCGTGCCGGAATCCGCGGAAAGACTGACTGTCGGCGCGGCGGCGAAAAGCGCGGACTATACCGTCCTCATAAACGGCGGGAGTGAGGCGGAGATATACCCCATAGGGGACAGCGTTGAAATAACGCTCCAATGTGCCGACGGCACACAAAGCCTATATACGTTTGCCGTAAACCGCGTAAGGCAGCTTGACCTGATCATCGTTCCCTCTCCGGCGGACGCTGTGGTGAGGGTGTACGACGCGGCGGGCGTTGAAATACCGCAGAACGCCGACGGCAGTTACAGCGGCATGTTCGGCGAATACGAATATATCTATACCGTCACAAAGTACGGGTATATCGCCGAAAAGGGTACGGTTCCCGCACAGGGCGGAAAGCTTGACGTCATACTTCAGACTGCGCCCGAAACGGATATCGGCGACGTCGGCGCGGATTGGGGCAATTTCCGCGGCAGCGACGACAACATGGGCATTACCGACACGGAGCTTCCTACGACCGGCGATGATACGGAGCTTATCTGGGCGAAGAAGCTTGGCAGCGGCTGGGAAGACGCTCCCTCCGTGCAGATAATAGCGGACAATTCCCTTGTCGTGATGAGCGGCAAAAAGCTGTATAAGCTTGACCTTGCCACCGGTGAAATAACCGCGGAGGGCGATATGGTTTCGGAGCCGAGCTACGGCTACACCCCGCCGACATATGCCGTGGGCATGATATTCTGCCCTCTTGGCGGGGGAACGGTGCAGGCGTTCAACGCCTCAACATTGGAGTCCCTCTGGGTATATACCGACGTTCTGGGCGGACAGGCGCTTTCGCCGATAACCTATTCCGACGGCTATATCTATACCGGCTTCTGGAAGAACTATACGGATGCGGCAAGCTATGTCTGCCTTTCCGTAACGGATGAAGATCCGGCGAATCCCCTTGAAGCCAAGCAGGCAAGCTGGCGCTTTGTAAATGCCGGCGGGTATTATTGGGCAGGCTCGCTTACGATAGGAAACGCCGTCATCTTCGGCTCCGAGGACGGGACAAAGAGCGTCGGCGGCAATGCGCATCTCTATTCGATAGACAAAATTTCCGGCGCTCTGATATCCGATATCGAGCTTGCGGGCGTAGGCGATATACGCTCGACCATCGCCTATGATCCCGACAGCGGGAGGATATTCTTTACTACCGCGGACGGGTATCTGTGCTCTGCCTTTGTTGACGCCGCAGCGGGCGTCATATCCGATGTGAAGATGGTCTATTATAACGCGAAAAGCACGTCCACTCCGGTCGTGTATAAGGGGCGCGTATACTTCGGCACGGGCAGCGGCATAACGACCAGCGACTCAAGCGGAAACTTTGTCGCTGCGGATGCAGTGACGCTGAAAATGATAAACTATATAGGTCTTCGCGGCTATCCGCAGTGTTCCGCGCTGCTGTCCACCGCATACGAGAGCGAGGGCTGCCTCTATTTCTACTGCACCTATAACTCAAAGCCCGGCGGAATATCCATGATCCGTGTGGATGCCCAGAGCGCAATGATGGAGCTTACGGAGCTTTATAATGCCGAGGGGTATGAACAGTACTGCATCACGAGCCTTATCTGCGATAAGGACGGCACGATATATTATAAGAACGATTCCGGCAATATTATGGCGGTCGGCTTTTCCGGCGCGGCGAGAGTGCGCAGACTCATAGACGCGATAGGCGAGGTTACTGCGGACAGCGCGGATAAAATAGCCGCTGCAAACGAGGCATACGGCAAACTGACCGAAGCCGAAAAAGAAAAGGTCACGAACTATCCCGTACTTGAGGCTGCGATAAAAGCATATGAGGAGCTTCTGGGCGATATCGCGGCTGCTGAGCTTGCAATAAACAGCATAGGCAAGGTAACGGCGGATAGCGAAGCGGCGATAAAGAACGCACGCAGCATGTATGACGCGCTTTCCGAAAATGGAAAATCAAAGGTCTCTAATTATTCCAAACTTACGGAAGCGGAGGCGGCTTACGCCGGTATCTCGGCAGCAATAGAAGACGTTGAGAAAAAGATATCCGCAATTGGCACGGTAGACAGGAACAGCGGGGAGAAGATAGCAGCCGCGAGGAAAGCCTACGATGCGCTTCCTGCAAGCTCCAAGGGAAATGTGAGCAATTATAACGTTCTTCAGGCCGCGGAGACGAAATATACCGCGCTCAAATCGACAACAAGCACAAGTACGGCGACAAAAACCGTGACCACCTCCGCGACGACGGCAAAATCAAGCGCCGGCAAGACGGTCACGGTGGAGATCGACGGAAAGAAATATACCGTGGACGAAAGAGCGGCGGAGCTTATGACAAAGATAAGCGAGCTTGCCAAAAGAGGAAACGCGCAGGAAAGCGAGATCGTTTCGCTTTACCGTGTATATAACGCGCTGCCCGAGACAGTCAAGCCGGATGTAAAAAACTATTCCGACCTTGAAAAGCTGATGATAAAGCTTGGCGAGAAAAACCACCGCGACAGCGCAAGCGGCGTCACGGCGGAGGGACTTGAGTGGAACATCAGGCTCAAGGCGGAAGAGGTGACGGGCGGCACGGAGTACGGCTACGTACTGGGCAGTATCGGCGTGAACACGCTCAGAAAGCTCATGCGCGTAAGCTTTGTCGACATACTCACCGGCAGAGCGTATGAACTCACAGAATCCGTAAAGCTCAGCATTCCGGCAGAGCTGAACGGCGGGGAGATCGCGCTTGCGCTTTACCGCGTTGATGATATGACGCTTGCGGAGACGCGCTTTTCCGAAAAGGACGGCGTGCTGGCCTTTGACGCGCAGAGCGGGCTGTATGCAATTGTCGGCGTCGTTCCGACCGAAAAAGATGCGGATACCGTGCGGGAAGAGAACGTAACGCTCCCGCTCACATGGGTCGCCGCAGGCGGCGCGGGTATTGCGGCGCTGCTGGCCGTGCTGATAATAGAGCTTCTTAAACGGAAAGAATGAATAAAGAAAGAGAATTTCCGTACATTCATCCGGCAGTGATACTCGGGTATTTTGTCTCTGTCACAGCCTTTACGATGTGCGTCTTCCACCCGGCTTTTATTGTGATCTCCTTTGCCGCCTCGCTTCTGTGCATGCTGCTTATCGGGAGAGAAAACGTACTGCGCACGCTCGGCACTGAAATCATACTGTTTGTGTTGATAAGCATTGTAAATCCGCTTTTCTCCGCAAACGGAAGCACCGTAATTTTCACATATTTCAGCCGTCCCTTTACCCTTGAGGCACTTGCTTACGGTATGTGCGCCGCCGCCGTTTTCTGCGGAGCGCTGCAATGGCTGTCGTGCTTCGGGGCGCTGTTCACGGAAGAAAAGTTCGTTTCGCTTTTCTCGGAGATATCCCCGTCGGTTACGCTGCTTTTTGCGATGGTTCTCAAGCTCATTCCGGAACTCAGGCAGAAGCTCATGCGCATAAAAGAGGACAGAAAGCGCATCTGCAAGGGTACGGCGGAGGGTGTGACCGGCAAAACCGGCGTCAGCGCGGAAAATCTCTCCGCGCTGACCGGCTGGGCCTTGGAAAGCGCCGCAGACACAGCCGCGTCCATGAACGCAAGAGGCTTCGGCAGCGGGAAAAGATCAAGCTATGCAAAATACCGCTTCCGTGCGAGGGATGCGATCCTTTTCGCAATTATCCTCCTTGACGGCGGGTTTATCGCCGCCGCGCTTTTGAACGGAGGCGCAAGCGCGGTGTTTTATCCGCGCATTGATATGGCGGACGCAGCCGGAACTGTGCTTGCCGCGTATGCGCTTCTTATGCTTCTGCCCGTAATTATCTGGATATCGGAGACGTTGAAATGGCATATATCGACATCAAAAATCTGAGCTTTTCCTATCCCGGAAGCGGCGGAAAAGCGCTTGACAATATAGACCTCTCAATCGAAAAGGGCGAGTTTATCTGCCTCTGCGGCGTTTCGGGCAGCGGAAAAACAACGCTTCTGCGCCAGCTCAAGCCCGCTCTTACCCCTCACGGCAGAAGAAGCGGCGAGGTGCTGCTTGACGGCAGAAGCGTGAATGAGCTTTCCCTGCGCGAGCAAAGCGCCCTTATCGGCTATGTCATGCAGGACATCGAGGCGCAGCTTGTCACGGATAAGGTCTGGCACGAGCTTGCCTTCGGCCTTGAAAGCCTCGGCTGCGAGCAGCAGGCGATGCGCCTGCGCGTGGCGGAGATGGCAAGCTATTTCGGCATACAGTCGTGGTTCCGCGAGAAGGTATGCAATTTATCCGGCGGACAGAAGCAGCTTCTGAATCTTGCCTCCGTTATGGCGATGCAGCCGGAGATACTTATCCTTGACGAGCCGACGGCGCAGCTTGACCCGATAGCGGCCTCGGATTTTATCGCCGCCGTTTCGCGCCTTAACCGCGATATGGGCGTGACCGTCATCCTCTCCGAGCATCGGCTTGAGGATGTCATTCCGGCTTCGGACAGGGTCGTCGTCCTTGAAAACGGCAGGTTGACCGCAGACGGCGCGCCGGATGAAATAGGCGCGGCGCTGGACGCGGCAGGCAGCGATATGATCTCGGCTCTGCCCGCGCCGATGAGGATATGGAGAGCGTGCGGAAGCGGCACAAGGTGTCCCGTCACGGTCAGGGATGCAAGACGCTGGCTCCATGCACAGTGTCCGGAAATTCATGCCGAGCCGGCTGAGACAAAAAACGGGTATCCTGAGCCGGAAAATGCCGCCGTTGAGCTTAAGGAGGTTTATTTCAGGTATGCCAAAGATCTGCCCGACGTACTGCGCGGGCTTGATCTGACTGTCGGCAAGGGTACGTTCCACGCGGTCGTGGGCGGCAACGGCAGCGGCAAAAGCACGCTGCTCAAGGCGATCTGCGCCGAGATAAGGCCGTATTCCGGAAAAATTCTCATCAACGGGAAACGCCTTGAAAAATACAGGGATTCCGAGCTTTTCCGCGGGCTTGTCTCCGCACTGCCGCAGAATCCCAAAAGTCTCTTTGTGAAAAAAAGCGTTCGTGAGGAGCTTGAGGAGATGGGCGGGGATATCGAAGCCGCCGCAAAATTCTGTGATCTTGAAAAGCTTCTTGATATGCACCCATACGACCTCTCCGGCGGTGAGCAGCAGCGCTGTGCGCTTGCAAAGGTGCTTATGACAAAGCCGGAGATACTCCTGCTGGACGAGCCGACAAAAGGCATGGACGCGCCGTTCAAGCGCGCCTTTGCCGCAAAGCTCAGGCAGCTTTGCAACGAGGGCATGACGGTGCTGCTTGTGTCGCATGATATAGAGTTCTGCGCCGCGTATGCGGACACGGTCTCCCTTATGTTTGACGGCGCTGTGGTCAGTACGGGTGATGCGAAGGGCTTTTTTGCCGGCAACAGCTTTTATACCACCGCCGTGAATAAAATGTGCCGCGGCATTTTTCCCGACGCTGTCACGGACGCGGACGTTATTGAAAAAATAGAACAGGCAAGGGAGAAAAGAGAATGAAAAACAAACCGCCGGCGCTGACCTCTCTTATCCGCCTGCTGCCGGTCGTTTTTGCCGTGCCGCTGACACTGTATATCGGATATAGGATCGGCGGGGGACATTATTATGTACTCAGCTTTATCGTGCTTATCTGGGCGATGCTGCCGTTTTTTCTCATGTTTGAAAAGCGCGGCCCCAGGGCGAACGAGCTTGTGACGCTTGCCGTCATGTGCGCCGTTGCCGTCGTGTCGCGGGCGGCGTTCATCTGGCTGCCGCATTTCAAGCCAATTACCGCCGTCATTATCATAACCGGCGCCGCTTTCGGCGCGGAGGCAGGGTTCATGACGGGCGCTGTTTCGATGCTTGTGTCGAATTTCCTTTTCGGGCAGGGAATGTGGACGCCGTGGCAGATGTTTGCCTTCGGCGTTGCGGGCTTTCTTGCGGGCGCGGTTTTCTGCGATGCGCACGTCAAAGCCGGAAAGTGGGGGCTTGCCCTGTTCGGCGGGTTCGCCGTTATGCTGATCGTGGGGCCGCTTCTTGATAGCTGCACGCTTTTTACCATGACGTCGGAGATATCGGCTCAGGCTGCCGCCGGCGTGTATCTGGCGGGGCTTCCCGTAAACGCGATCCACGCCTCGGCGACCGTTCTCACGCTGCTTTTTGTTTCCGAACCGCTGCTTGAAAAGCTGAACAGGGTAAAGACAAAATACGGAATGATGGAGCGCGGAGGATCAGATGATTTTTAAGGCCTGTCATCCTGCGGTGCATTTTGTCTATTTCACCGCCGCCATTGCCGCCTCAGCCGCATTTTCGCATCCGTGCTTCCTGCTGTGCGCTTATGTCTGCGCCTTTGCCTGCAATGTTTTTTTTGGCGGGAAAAGGGCGCTGATGCGTAATATGCTCCTTGCCGTGCTTTCGGGCGCGTTTGCGCTGTTTTATGCAGGGTATAATCACTTCGGCGTGACCGCTCTGGCGGTCAACTTCATCGGGAATAAGATCACTCTTGAGGCGCTTATCCGCGGCGCCGTCACAGGCATTAAGTCGGCGGCGGTGCTGATGTGGCTGGACGCCCTGTGCGCCGTAATGACGACCGATGAGATCGTGTATCTTTTCGGAAAAGCCGCGCCGAAGCTCTCTCTTTATATCGCCGCGTTTCTGCGTATGATCCCGTGCATCCGGGAGGAGAGAAGGCTTATAAAAAGCTCAAGACGCTCAGCCGGAGTACCGGAAAGAGCCGCTGCGGCATTTTTTACGCGCACAGGCATCCTTATTTCGCGGACGGCGGAGCGACTTTCGGAATCGGCCGGGTCCATGCGCTCAAGGGGCTTTACGCTGAAAGGGCGGACGGCTTATTCAATATACCGCTTTGATAACCGCGACAGAGCGCTTGTCATATTCATCTTCACCCTGATAACAATGCTTCTCATGGCGTATATCCTCGGCGAAACGGCGGCGGTCTATTCCTCAGTCGTGATCATCTCCGCCGTGACCGCACGCAAGACACTGTTCGCATTCGTCTGTGCGCTGCTGCTTCTGCTGCCGCTTGAAGCTGCACTCACCGCGAATATGTTGAAAAGAACGCGGAAAGTGCTATAATGGGGGCAGCAAACAGAGCGGAGGGATGATAATGGCGTCAGGCAAAGAGTATCTTGACTATGTTCTTGAACAGCTTTCCGATTTGGACGGTATAACGTACCGCGCCATGATGGGAGAGTATATCATTTATTACCGGGGAAAAATCCTCGGCGGGATTTATGACGACCGCTTCCTTATAAAGCCGGTGAAACCGGCGCTTGAGCTTCTGCCGGATGCACCTCTTGAGCGCCCGTATGAAGGGGCAAAGGAAATGCTTCTTGTCGAAAGCGTTGACGACAGGGAGCTTATGACGGCGCTTGTAAGCTCAATGTACGACGCCCTGCCCGAACCGAAGAAGAAAAAAACAAAGCGCTGACAGCGCCGTATGATTTGCCGTGCCGATGGGCACGGCAAAAAAAGTTGCACAAAAATCATAGTGCTGTTTTATGTGAAACGACGAATAGTTTCAAATGTAACGATTGTTATTGACATTATTGGGAGAACGCTGATAAAATACATAATGCATTAAGGGGGCAGGTATCGACACTTTTCGCACTTATCATACCGCCCGGATGCTTTATGCAGAATAATAACCGATTGAGGTTATTATAAAAATATTTTATTGGAGGAAAACCAATGAAAAAGTTCTTAGCAATACTTCTGGCTCTCTGCCTGGTATTGGCAGTTGTTCCCTGCGCATTTGCCGCAGACCAGACCATCTATGTTCTGGGCCCCACTCCCGACCATGGCTGGACCGCACAGGCCGGTGCCTACGCACAGGCAAAGTGTGAAGAGATCACCGCTGCCGGCGAGTATAAGGCAACCTACATTCCCGCCTCCTCCGGTGAGGAGCAGGTCGACCAGATCAACACCATCATTGCAAACGGCGATGCTGCTATCGTTGTTATGATGGCTCTGGACGATTCCGCACAGGCAGGTCAGGAAGCCCTCTATGCAGAAGGCATCCCCTTTATTTCCTTTGACCGTATAATCGAGGCCACCGAGAAGTACGCAGCACTCAACTACTCCGGCAACAACTGGCAGTGCGGCGCCGGTATCGCATACTGGCTCCAGCAGAACGGCATGGCTCCCGGCGACACCGTCGTTGTTCTCTACGGCGACAACGGTACCGTTTGCTCCCGCCGTCAGGAAGGCTTTGAGCAGTTCCTCCGCGGCGAGATCAAGTATGAAGATCTGAACAAGGGCGAGTTTGAGACCACCGAAAAGTGGGAGCAGGCTGACATCGACAATATCTTCAACGGCTACACCGTAGTTTGCGACTGGTCCGCAGACGGTGCATACGGCTACATGGAGCAGAAGCTCGAAGAGATCGTCGCAAAGGCAAAGGATAACGGCAACAAGCTGTACATCTACTCCATGGACGACGAGATGACCTTCGGCGTTCTCAACTACATCAACGCCGGCGCTTCCGATGCTCTCAAGGCTGACCTCGAGGCAATGGATGTTTACATCTCCGCTATCGGCGGTATGCAGGAACTTTACGACGTCATGAACGGCAAGGATGCTGAGAAGGCAGCCATCGCTGACAAGTACTTCGACAACATGATGAGCGTATACTTCTCCCCCAAGATGATGCAGACCGTTATCGACATGGGTGTCGACTACGTGAAGGGCAATTGGGACTACGAAGTAGGTTCCGGTTCTTACGAACCCGTCTTCATCGTTGACGCATCCAACGCAGGCGAAGTAGAAGGCTTCACCGGCCACTGATAATTCAAGCGTTTCCTATCGGGCGGAAGCAGTCTGTCTGCTTCCGCCCCATGTCTTAAAAAACCTATCTGTTTTGAGGAGGTGCAGTTCATGGCACTTCTTGAGATGAGCCATGTCTCAAAGGCGTTCGGAGGAACGCAGGCACTGAAAGATATAAATATCAGCGTTGAAGAAGGGGAAATACATGCCCTTCTCGGAGAAAACGGCGCAGGAAAGTCCACTCTTATGAATGTCCTCACCGGCGTTATTCCGACGGACAGCGGCACGATTTTTTTTGACGGCAGGATTTACCCCAACCCGACCATTCAGACTATGGAAGCGGCAGGCATTGCCTTTGTCCATCAGGAACTGAATGTTATCAATGACCTCTCTGTTTCGGATAATATTTTCCTTTGCAGAGAACTGAGAACGAAGCTGGGTCTTATAAAGAAAAAAGAGCAGCTTGAAAAGACAAAACAGCTCTTTAATGATCTTGGGGTCAATATTGACCCGCATGCCATGGTTTCGGAGCTTAAAACAAGCGAAAAGCAGCTTCTTGAAATATGCAGGGCGCTTTATGCCGATGCAAAGCTGCTTATCCTTGACGAGCCTACCACGGCGCTGTCGAATGATGAGATCAACCATCTTTTCGGCATACTCAGAAATTTGAAAGAAAAAGGAAAGTCGTTCATCTTCATTTCCCATAAAATGCCCGAAATCTTTGCCATAGCTGACAGATATACGGTAATGAGAAACGGTGAATACATTTCCTCGGGATATATAAAAGATACTACGCCCCACGCTGTCACATCCGACATGGTCGGCAGCGAGTATGTGGATTCTGAAGTATATGTTCCCAGAGAACTTGGCGATACATATCTTGAACTTAAAAAATTCAGCGGACACGGCTTTTCCGATGTTGATCTCAACGTCAGAAAGGGTGAGATCGTTGCGTTCACCGGACTTGCCGGCTGCGGCGCGAGTGAGCTTATGCAGACAATGTTCGGCGCGCTTCCGTGTGAGGGCGGCAAAATGCTCCTCGGCGGGAAGGAGCTTGATGGCAGGATTGCCGCGTTTATGAGAAACTCCGTCGGTATGCTTCCGGCAAACAGGAAAGAAAACTCCGTTGTGCCAGATATGTCCATTATGGAAAACTTCTATCTTGCCGAGCATGTTGTCAGCGCGAAGAAGCCTTTCATACATATGTCGGAGGAAAACAAGCGCTATCAGGAGCAGAAGGACGCACTGAATATAAAGGCGGGCGACAGCTCCGACGGCATATCCTCCCTCTCCGGCGGCAACCAGCAGAAGGTTTTCCTTGGCCGTTGGATGAATATGGGCGCGGATCTGCTCCTCTTTGATAACCCCACGCAGGGCGTTGACGTCGGCGCGAAGGAAGAGATATACAAGCTTATTCTCAGCTTTGCGCAGGCAGGCAAAACCATTATCATGAATACGCTCGAGATCCCCGAAATACAGAAGGTTGCGGACAGATGCATCGTCTTCTATGAGGGACATATAGTCAAGGAATTTGCGCACAGCGAAGTCAATGAGCATGATGTGATGCTCTATTCCACCAATGCGGTTTGATCTGGGAGGAAGAAGTCATGAATAAAGAAAACACTTTCGGCAAGAAAATAGGAAAGATATGGTCAACATACAGCTATATCTTTGTTCTGCTTATCATAATGATAGGCTATGCGTATACCGTAAGGGCGGGCGGCAACACCTTTAAGTGGAGCCATATCGTTGCCATTCTGGGCAGCCAGAATACCTGTATTGTAGGTACGATCGCCCTCGGCATGGCGTTTGTCATCATAACCGGACAGATCGACCTTTCCGTCGGTTCGTCTCTCGTCCTCTGCACCGGCGTTACCATTATTGTCTTTAACCTCACAAACTCCATCCTGCTGACAGTTCTTGCGGCTCTTGCATCCGGCGCGCTGTGCGGTCTTATCAACGGTATGCTTGTGGGCTTCGGGAAAATGCCTCCGTTTGTCGTTACCCTCGGCACCATGCTCATATACCGTTCTCTGACGCTTTCCTTTGTCAGAAAGATAGATAAGGCGATCTCCGGCTCCTCCTCCTCGCAGTTTGCAATGATCTCCGACAACAGCAATTACGAGCTTCTCAGAATGAAGTTCGGCGTCGGCAAGCTTACGATAGGTTCTTTCCAGATACCTTATATTACCTTTGTCTTTCTTGCAATGGCGATCCTCTTCATCGTTATTTCGCAGAATACCAAGTACGGCAAAAGCATTTACGCGGTCGGCTCCAATGAAAAGAGCGCCCGCCTTGCCGGTATCAACGTGACTTGGGTCAAGATCTCCGTGTTCGTTCTCACCGGTCTTGCGGTCGGCGTTGCAAGCATTCTTCAGGCGTGCAAGATAGGTAATGTAACTCCTGCTTCCTCCGGCGTCAGCTATGAGATGTATGCCATTGCGGCCGTTGTTCTGGCGGGCGTCAATATGGCAGGCGGCAAGGGCAATATGCTTGGCGTTATTTTCGGCGCGCTGTCCTATACCACTATCAACTTCATCATTGTCTCCATTCCGGGACTGAGCGTTGATATTCAGGATACCTTCCAGGGTCTTGTCCTTATAATCGTCATTCTTATCCAGACGGCAGGCCCCTCCATCAAGGAAAGTATTCAGGTTGCCAAAAAACGCAGAGCCGCCGCAAAAGCCGCATAATAAACAATAGTACAAAAGCTTCAAAAAATTCCCCTGACGCATAAGCGCCGAGGGGAATTTTTTGTGCAATTTATGATGTCCCAGATGCTTAAAGGCAATTTATTGTGTCATTCAAGACTCTCTGCATCTTCGAGGAACAGAGCGGCCTCCGCGTCGGACGGAATAAGAAAGCCGGTGCGCGGAGAGACGGTGAATGCTTCAACAGCCGGTCCGTCCATCAGACAGGAGCGCTTGAACTGCTGTGAGAAGTAGCGCCTGCAATAGCTCTTGAGCCAGCGGATAAGCTCTGCATCGGTGAATTCGTCTCCATACGCCGCCTTTGCAAGACGGAAGGTTTTTGAAGGCGTAAAGCCGCAGATCATGATCTTGTGCGTAAAGAAATCCTGCAATGAGTAAGAGCCTACGGAATCCTCACTCTTCTGCTCTATCTGATCGTCGTGTATCGGCAGAAGCTCAGGCGTTACGGGGCAGTCGAGCACATCCCATAAAGCCGCCGCAAGCACCTTGTCATCCGTGGTCTGGGCGATGTAGCGCACATTTGCACGAACCTGAGTCTTGGTAAGACCGAGGTTAACGTCATAGTTGCTTGTATGGTCGCCGTTGAAGGTACACCATCCGTCTACAAATTCGCTGAGATCCTCCGTGCCCACGTCAAGACCGTTGACCTTGTTCGCAATGTCGAGCAGGATCTGTGTGCGTTCGCGAGCCTGCGCGTTCTCAAAGGCGATAGAATAATCGTCATGCGCGTGGCCGATATCGTCAAAGTGCTGGTACACTGCTTTGCCTATGTCGATAACGCGAACCTCCGCGCCCATCTGTTCGGCGACTATAATGGCGTTGGACTTTGTACGGGAGGAGGTGCCGAAGCATGGCATCGTGCAGGCGATAACGTTCGCCGCAGGAAGCCCAAGCTTTTTGACGGCTCTTGCGGCGACCATGACCGCAAGTGTGGAGTCAACCCCGCCGGATATGCCGACGACGCAGTGGTCGAGATGTGCATACTCCATGCGCTTTACAAGACCGGATACCTGAATATCCAGCATTCTCTCACAGTAAGCGGGGACTTCCTCCGCCTTCTCGGGAAGGTGAGGGTGTTTTGAATATGTGCGCGTAAGCTCCGTCTTAACAGACTCACCGCCCCAGAGTACGACCCAGTGCTCGTCGTCGCAGCAGTCGAATTTTCCGGAAGCGCGGCGCAGGTTCATAAGGCAGTCAATGTCTATTTCACTGATCGCCATAGAGTTTTCACGCTCATCCTGCGCAAGGATCTTTCCGTTTTCTGCGGCGAGGCAAAGACCGGAGTAAACGTTGTCCGTGCTGCTCTCTCCTTTACCGGGAGCCGCCATGATCATGCCGCATTTGAGCCTCTTCGACTGCGCACGGATGTCCAGCAGCGCATCGTCTGTCGAAGTGACCGTTTCGGGGAAGGCTGCAAGCTGCGCTATGACGGTCGCGCCTGCCTCGGCATGACGCACGGAGGGAGGGACAACGGCGTCCATATCCTCGCCAAGCTCCGCGCCGACGATGAGACCGCGCAGAGCCGAACACTCAAAGAGCATGTCCGCGCACACCGATGTGAGCTGACCGGCGATCTCCACCTCTGCCTCGTCAATGGCGGGGGCGGCAAAAGCCGTCCCGTCCACGTTTTCTTTCGGAACAAGACCGAGAATTTCCCCGTCATACACCGCGGCGGCGCAGCTGTACAGCCTTGCGCCGACGGCGACGGGCAGACCGACGAAGATGAGCATATCAACGCCTGCGCTTGCCTCCGCGACTCTTGCAAGAGCCCTTGAGCAGCCGTCGAGCAGCACCCTGTGACCGATAAGGTCGTAACAGCGTCCGGAGAGGCTCAGCTCCGGAAAAACAAGAATTTTGACGCCCTTTTCATCGGCGGCTTTGATACATTCGATTATTTTGCCGGCATTGTAACCGGCGTCGGCAACCTTTATAACAGGAGAGGCGGCCGCTACCTTTATGAATCCATCTTTCATTTGTTTATCCTGCTTTTTTAGTTTTATCCGATCTGGCGGGAGAGCGCGGGTGAAGAGGGATCAGAATTTGATGCGCTCGCTTATATAGCTCTTGACCTCGGAGATGGGGATACGGATCTGCTCCATGCTGTCGCGCTCGCGTATCGTGACGCAGTGATCGGCGGCGTCGGTTTCGGTGCCGACTGTGTTGAAGTCGAAGGTGATGCAGAACGGAGTGCCGATCTCATCCTCGCGGCGGTAACGCTTGCCGATAGAGCCGGTTTCGTCGTAATCGCACATGAAATCCTTGCTCAGCTCCTGATAAAGCTCCATGGCGGGACCGGTGAGAATTTCCTTCTTGGAAAGGGGAAGTATAGCGCATTTATAAGGAGCAAGAGCCGGGTGGAGGTGCAGAACGGTGCGTACATCGTCGTTGCCCTTCTTGTCCTGACCGACGACCTGCTCGTCGTAGGCCTCGCACAGGAAAGCAAGCGCCACGCGGTCACAGCCGAGAGAAGGCTCAATAACATAGGGAACATAGTGTTCGTTGCTGTCCTGATCAAAGTAGGTCAGATCCTTGCCGGACTCCTGCATATGACGGCTGAGGTCAAAATCGGTACGGTCGGCAATGCCCCACAGCTCGCCCCAATCGGTGAACGGGAAAGCATATTCGATGTCGGTGGTCGCGCGGGAGTAGAAAGCAAGCTCTGCCGGCTCATGATCGCGCAGTCTCAGATGCTCACGCTTTATGCCGAGACTGAGAAGCCAGTTGAAGCAGTAATCTTTCCAGTAGGCGAACCACTCAAGATCGGTACCGGGCTTGCAGAAAAACTCACACTCCATCTGCTCAAACTCACGGGTACGGAAGGTGAAGTTGCCCGGCGTTATTTCGTTGCGGAAGGCTTTGCCGACCTGGCACACGCCAAACGGCAGCTTTTTGCGGGTGGTGCGCTGGATATTGGCGAAGTTCACGAAGATGCCCTGCGCCGTTTCCGGACGGAGGTAGCATACGGAAGAGGAATCCTCGGTGACGCCGATAGAGGTTTTGAACATAAGGTTGAACTTGCGGATGGGCGTAAAGTTGTGTTTGCCGCAGACGGGGCAGACTATATCTTCATGCTCTGAAATAAAAGCGTCCATTTCATCAAAGCTCATGGCGTCTACATTGACCTCGGGATGCTCGTCGCCGATAAGCTTGTCGGCGCGGTGGCGCGCTTTGCAGGAACGGCAGTCAAGCAGAGGGTCGGAGAAGCTTGAAACGTGACCGGTGGTGACCCAGGTCTGCGGGTTCATGATAATGGCGGCGTCAAGCCCCACATTGTATGGGGATTCCTGCACAAACTTCTTGAGCCACGCCTTTTTGACGTTGTTCTTGAACTCAACGCCGAGAGGACCATAGTCCCAGGAGTTTGCAAGACCGCCGTATATTTCGCTCCCCGCGTATACGAAGCCGCGGTTTTTGCACAGAGCAACTATTTTGTCCATTGTTTTTTCTGTATTTGCCATTTTACGTCCTTTCCCACGGCTGGCAGCCGCAGAGATAAATTGATTTGCCAATAAAACATATTGACAAATAATTAGTATATCAGATAAAAAACGATATATCAACCTTAATAAAAAGTTAAAAAATAGTCAATTGTGCGGCGTGAAGGAGTATATGTGCCGGATTTGCGGTCTTGACAAATTACGGCAAACATATTACCATGATGCTGCGCCGCATCCCGCAAAAAAATGGGAGCGACAGCAGGAGGAAAATTAAATATGAAGAGATCTGCATCTGATCTGAGACGCATGACCGTTTTATCCCTGTTATCGGCGATAGTGGCCGTTCTGGCGGCTCTGGGCAACTTCATCCGCATAGGACCGTTCCCGATAACGCTCGTCCTTGCACCGATCATTATCGGGGCTGCAATGTACGGCGCAGGGGCCGGCGCACTGCTCGGCGGTGTGTTCGGCGTCGTCACCGTTATCACCGGTGTTCTTGGCTGGGACGGCGGCGCGGTAATGCTGCTTATGAGTGCCAATGCCTTCTGGACGGTATTTTTCTGCATCCTGAAGGGTGTGCTTGCGGGAAGCGCTGCTGGACTTGTCTATAAGGCAGTCGAGGGAAAAAACCCTCTTGCGGCTGTCGTTCTGGCAGGCATTGTATGTCCGCTTGTGAATACGGGTACGTTTGTGTTCTGTATGCTTGTATGCTTCAGGGAGATCCTTGCATCGTGGGCAGGCGGCAAGGATGTCGTCACTTATATTATCGTCGGACTTACGGGGGTCAATTTCCTCGTTGAGCTGGCGGTAAATATGATACTTGCCTCCGGCATCACATCAATTATAAGATACGGAAAGGGACAGAAAAAATGATTCTTGCCGTTGACATCGGGAATACCAATATTGTTCTCGGCTGCATCGAAGACGGGGAGATACTCAATATCTTCCGTATCCGCAGCGATGCAAAGCAGACGGATATAGAGTACGCCATAAAGCTGCGTGCTATACTCGGCATTTCAGGGATCGATACAAAAGAAATAAACGGCGCCATTCTTTCGAGCGTTGTGCCGCAGCTTACACTTGCGCTTACCGGGGCTGTAAGGCTTGTGACAGGGTTAGAATGTATGGTGGTCGGCGCGGGGATGAAAACGGGACTTAACGTGTGCATTGACGACCCCGGCACCCTTGCGGGGGATATCGTTGTAGGCTCTGTGGCGGCAATGCACTGCTACGGTACGCCGTGTATAGTGATAGATATGGGCACCGCCACAACGATAGTTGCGATCGACGCAAAAAAGCGTTATCTCGGCGGGGCGATAATTCCGGGCGTGAACCTGTCGTATTCGGCGCTTGCCAGCGGGACAAGCCTTCTGCCGCATATTTCGATAACCCCGCCCGCTAAGGCGATCGCAACAAATACCGTGGACAGCATGAGAAGCGGGGCGGTATTCGGTACGGCCGCAATGCTCGACGGAATGATCGACAGGTTTGAAGCGGAGCTTGGCGAAAAGTGCGCCGTTGTCGCAACGGGCGGTCTTGCGTCGAGCGTTATAAGCTGCTGTCGGCATGAAATGGCCTGCGATAACGACCTTCTGCTAAAAGGCCTTTGGATTCTGTACCAGAAAAACAAATAAGAAAAAACAAAAATCGAGGGACGGCTGATTTATGCCATCCCTCAATTTCTCTTCTTATTCCTTGCCTGCAAGCATTTTTTTAACGCATTTTTTGCATTTGATTTTACCGCAGAGCTTGGATACGGCGCTGACTGCTATGCTTCCGGCAAGAATACCTGCGGCGAAGAAGCGCATATCACGGCAGTGACGCATTTTTTTGGCTTTTTTTGCAAAAGATTTTTTAAGTCCCAACATAATAATTTGCCTCCTGTGCTTTTTTCCTGCGGCAGAACCGTGCAATACGGTTCTGTACTGCATCTGCATTATATGGTAGAACGGATGTTTTTTCAAGGGAAAAATGTGAATTTTTTCTATATCAGGAATTGCATAGAAAAAAACGGGCATACTGATACTGCTCACTGATCAGGAAGCTTGCTTTGATCAGTGCTTTTGGAGCATTCAGGAGCCACGGAAAGCGCGGTCAGTGCCTCAAAAGACGTTTCATACGAAAAGCGTAGATCGTGCGCGGTAACGGAGGCAGATATGATCAATTCGCTTAAAATAAAAAAACTTGCTGCGGCGCTTGCCGTGTGCGTCGCCGCGGGTACGGCGGCAGGCGCGGTCATCCATGAAGACGCTGAAGCGCAGGCGCGTCTTGCGGCGATGGAAAGCGTCGCCGAAACGGCGTCCGTACAGGAAACGCCGGAAAAGCCCGTACCCACGGCAAAGAATGCTGACGATATAAAAGGCACGGTAAATATCCTGCTGATCGGCACGGATGAAAAACGCACAGACTATGACGATCAGGGAAGGGGCGATGTGACCTTACTGTGTTCGGTAAATGCGGAAAACAAAACCGTCAAGCTTATCAGCTTTGAACGCAGTACAGGCGTTCCGTGGGCGGGACATGGAGATATCATGCTCACCAGCACATATGCCTACGGCGGTGCTGAGCTTACAACGGAAAGCCTCAGCAAGTGCTTCGGCATAGACGTTGACGGGTATGTCCACGTGACGTTTGAGGGCTTCAGCGCCATTATAGACGCGATGGGCGGCATAGACATATATCTCACTGCCGAGGAAGCGCAGGCTGTGACGGAGGATCTGTGGTACGAACAGAGTTTCACCGAGGGCGACTGCCATCTTGACGGTGCGGCCGCGCTGAGATACTGCCGTTTAAGGCGCATAGACGATAATTGGCACCGGGTGCAGCGGCAGCGCAACGCGACGCAGGCCGTCATCAACAAGGGCAAGACTCTGCGCATAGCGGGCATAAAAAAGCTTGCGGAGGTGGCAATACCGCTTGTAGATACAAATCTCAGCAAGAAGCAGCTTGCCTCGCTCATATTCTCCGCCCCAAAATTTGCAGGAGTTCAGGCGGAGCAGATGACCGTTCCGGACAGGGACAGAGTGTGGGTGTATGAAGGCGCGGAAGGGAGCGTGACGGGCTGTGACCGTGCGTATGAGAGCGAACGCATAAGGCGGTTTCTGTACGGGTGATCCGGCTTGAAAAGCAATCCTGCACATGATATAATCGTCTTATCAACTGATGGTACAAAAAAAGAGGTAATGTGCATGAAGGTTCTTATGCTCAACGGCAGCAGCCATACCGCCGGAAATACTTTTGCCGCTCTTGAGGAAATCGGCAGACAGCTCAGCGAAGAGGGAATAGAATATGAGATTTTTCAGCTCGGTACTGCTCCGATAAGGGACTGTACCGGCTGTCACGGCTGTACGGAAAAGGGCTGTGTCTTCACCGATGACGGCGTTAATGAGTTTATAGCCAAGGCGAAGGAGGCGGACGGCTTTGTTTTCGGAACGCCGGTCTATTACGCACATCCGAGCGGAAGGATACTTTCTTTCCTTGACAGAGTGTTTTACAGCAGCGGGAGCGTTTTTGCGTTCAAGCCCGGCGCGGCGGTTTCTGTTGCGAGAAGGGCGGGCTGCACTGCGTCCGTTGATGTCCTGAACAAGTATTTTGGCATTTCAAATATGGTGAGTGTCGGCTCAAACTATTGGAATATAGTTTTCGGCAGAGTTCCGGGAGAGGCAAAGCAGGACGCGGAAGGACTCCAGACCATGCGCAGCCTTGCAAGAAATATGGTATGGTTGCTCAGATGCATCGAAAAAGGCAGGGAGAACGGGATAGAGCGGCCGAAGACGGAAAAGAAGGTCATGACGAACTTTATACGCTGATTCTTGTAACAGGAGACCGTGCGGAACGGTCTCCTGTTGTGTGTTGAAAACCGCTTTTTTCTTGACTAATTACCTGCCAGGTGGTAAAGTATTCAAAGCAATGCCACGTATGCGCAAAAGGGCGCGGCGCATCTCAGGCAAGTTGATTTGCCGGTGTGGTGGAATGGTAGACACCAGGGACTTAAAATCCCTTGCAGGTTTACTGCGTACCGGTTCGAGTCCGGTCACCGGCACTACGTCAGAAAGAGTAAGCACCGTTCCGTTTCCGTCTATTCGACGAAAACTGCACTGCGTCAGAAGGAGCAAACGCCGTTCCGTTTCCGTCTGTTCGACGAAAACTGCACTGCGTCAGAAGGAGCAAACGCCGTTCCGTTTCCGCCTGTTCGACGAAAACTGCACTGCGTTAGCTCTTTCTTCCTTTTCCGAATTGAACCCGCTGCGCTGGGCTTCAATTCGGTGGTCACGTAAGAGACGTACACTATAGGGTCATCAGCCGCCGCAGGCGGCGTCAGATCGACCGATGGTGTTGTTTTTCCTTTCCAAATCGAACCCGCTGCGTTGGGCTTTGATTTGGTTTTTTGCTGTAAGAGGCTTATGTCGTTCATGAATTGTGTTAGCTCTTTCTTCCTTTTCCGAATTGAACCCGCTGCGTTGGGCTTCAATTCGGCTTTTTTTAATGTAAGAGAGCCTTTTATCGTGTTTCTGACCGCTGGGGACTTGCGTTTTTCGACACACTATGATATAACTATAAAGAAAAGTCAGTTAGCTATATCTAACTGGTGAGATTTTTATAAAGGAGAATTTTGTGATGAAGAAATTTGGCGTATTTGCAGCAGGCGTATTATTCGGTACTGCCGGTATCAAGATCCTCGGCAGTAAAGATGCAAAAAAGGTCTATACACATACTACCGCCGCGGCGCTTCGTGCCAAGGATTGCGTTATGACCGCTGTCACGGCGGTTCGTGAGAGCGTGGGTGACATCTACGCCGACGCAAAGAACATAAACGATCAGCGGGCGGAAGCCGAAGCGGCGGCCGTGGTAGAGGATGCTTCTGCGGAGGAAAGCAAGGCGGAGTAAAGCATGAAATGCAGGATCCTACATGACATACCGGGGCGGATGCGTCTGCATCTGTATTGCGGGCGTATGACGCTCAGACAGGCCGATGTGCTGGAATACTATTTGCGCGGCGTGAACGGTGTGACGGATGTCAAAGTATACGACAGAACGCAGGACGCCGTGGTTTTGTACGGCACCGGACGTGAGGAAATAATCAATGCGCTTGCCGCATTCTCCTTCTCAAAAGCGGAGGGGATGGAGCTTGTGCCTGAGCATACGTCGCGTGCGCTGAACCGTGAGTATGAGGATAAGCTGGCTACGGTCGTAATGAGGCGCTGCATCTCAAGATTGATCGTGCCGCCCCCGATAAGCGCCGCTCTGGCTGTTCTGCGCTCAATAAAGTATATCAAAGAAGGCTTGTGCGCATTGTGGCACGGCAGACTTTCTGTGGCTGTGCTTGACGCAACCGCTGTTACAGTGTCAATAGTGCGGGGCGATTTTGCGACGGCGAAGTCGGTTATGTTTATGCTCCGTCTTGGCGAGATACTGGAAGAGTGGACGCATAAGAAGTCTGTGGCCGATCTTGCATCGGCGATGAGTCTGCGCGTGGACAAGGTGTGGCTCAGCGCTGACGGCACGGAGGTGCTGACGGATATCAACGATGTGCGCCCGGGAGACTGCGTTATAGTCCGTACCGGCGGCATGATCCCGCTGGACGGCAGGGTCGTCGAGGGTGAAGCCATGGTAAATCAGTCCTCCATGACGGGTGAATCCATGCCCGTGGTCAAAAAAGCGGGAAGCCCCGTATACGCCGGTACCGTGGTCGAGGAGGGCGAATGTATGCTCCGCGTGGAAAAGGCTGTCGGCGGCGGGCGCTATGACCGCATTGTCCGCATGATCGAGGAATCCGAAAAGCTTAAATCCACTGCCGAGGATAACGCGCTGCGTCTGGCGGACAGCCTTGTCCCATACACATTGGGCGGTACGGTGCTGACATACCTTCTGACGCGCAATATCACGAAAATGCTTGCTGTTCTGATGGTGGATTTTTCGTGCGCTCTGAAGCTGGCTATCCCGATCGCAGTGCTTTCCGCGATGCGCGAAAGCAGCGTTCACCACATTTCCGTCAAGGGCGGGCGTTTTCTTGAGGCGGTCGCCAAAGCTGACACGATCGTGTTTGACAAGACCGGCACACTGACCTATGCCGCTCCGACGGTGGCGAGGGTGGTGACTTTCGGCGGGCATAATGAGGCGGATATGCTTCGCCTTGCCGCCTGTCTGGAGGAGCATTACCCGCACTCCATGGCAAATGCCGTGGTGGAGGAGGCCGGAAGACGCGGCTTATCACATGAGGAATATCATTCTCAGGTGCAATATGTGGTAGCCCACGGTATCTCCAGCATGGTGAACGACAAAAAGGTTCTCATAGGCAGCGCACATTTTGTCTTTGAGGATGAAGGCTGCCGCATTCCGGAGGATGAACGCGAGAAATATGCCGCTCTGCCGGCGGAATATTCACATCTGTATCTGTGCATTGCGGGAGAACTTGCCGCGGTCATATGTATATTTGACCCGCTCAGAAAAGAGGCACGCGACGCCGTGGCTGCGCTTCATGCCAACGGCTTTTCCAACGTCGTGATGATGACCGGCGACAACCGGAACACTGCCGAATCAGTGGCTGCCGAGGTCGGCGTCGATGCGGTATATTCCGAGGTACTGCCGGAGGATAAGGCCGCTTTTGTCCGCGAGGAAAAGGCCATGGGACACACCGTCATAATGGTCGGCGACGGCGTTAACGATTCTCCGGCTCTGTCCGAGGCGGATGCTGGGATAGCCATTTCTACTGGTGCGGCCATTGCCCGTGAGATCGCGGATATCACCGTCGCATCGGAGGATTTGTTTGCGCTGGTGACATTGCGCCGACTCAGCGAGGGACTGATGCAGAGGCTCCATTGGAGCTACCGGTTCATCGTCAGCTTCAATTTTTCACTGATCGTGCTGGGCGTGGCGGGCGTACTGCCTCCTACTACGTCTGCACTGCTGCATAATGCCTCCACTCTGGGGATCGGCCTGAAAAATATGACGAATCTTCTGGACGAAGCGGATAATAAACATACTTATAATAAATAAAGCAAAATAAATGAGACTGTCAAAAAAGTCCTTACAGGACTTCTTTGACAAGCTGAAAATAAATACCGGGTGCGGCTCATTCTCAGAATGACCGTCCCGGTGTTTTTGTCGTATATTATAGTAATCTGACGCAGGCTTGTCAGGTCGGGAAAAAGACGCGCCGTTATTGCCCGAAGCCCGGGATAATGACGCGCCTTTTTCATGGAATAAATATAAATTTATACGCCTATCCGGTAAAGCAGAGAGAAGTGCGGAAATGTCACGCGCCGATTTCTTTCTTTATCTGGCTTATGGCGTTTTTTTCAAGCCGCGAAACCTGCGCCTGCGAGATACCTACCTCTTTTGCAACTTCCATCTGCGTGTGACCGTCGTAAAACCGCAGGGCGAGTATGCGCTTTTCGCGCTTTGAAAGGCGGTGAACGGCCTCCTCAAGTGCTATCTGCTCAAGCCAGTGCTCGTCCGTGTTTCGGTTGTCGCCGATCTGATCCATCACAGTCGCGCTTTCTCCTGCCTCAGAAAAGATTGGCTCGTAGAGCGATACCGGATCGCACATCGCTTCAAGCGCGAATACGACTTCCTGCCGCGGCATATCAAGCTCCTTTGCGATTTTCTCTATATTTGGCTCACGTCCTTCTTCGGATGTGAGCTTTTCCTTTATCTGCAAAACCTTATACGCCGTGTCGCGCATTGAGCGGGATACTCTGACAGCGCTGTGGTCGCGCAGAAATCTGCGCAGCTCCCCGGCGATCATCGGTACGCCATAGGTCGAGAACTGTACGTTCTGGTTCAGGTCAAAGCAGTCGATAGCCTTGATAAGTCCGATACATCCGACCTGAAAAAGATCGTCCATGCTTTCTCCGCGGTTTGAGAATTTTTGTACAACCGACAGAACGAGCCTGAGGTTGCCGGAAATAAGCCGTTCTCTTGCGTCTTCGCTTCCTTCACGTGCCTTCTCAAGCAGCTTTCGCGTTTCTTCGCCCTTGAGCACGGGGAGCTTAGCGGTGTTCACGCCGCATATCTCAACCTTGCCAAGCATCAAATCACTCCAATCTACCCTCCCAAAGCGGAGGAGTAGATTATTATTTCCCGTAAATGGCGATTTAATGCAGAGTTATGTTATGTAAACCCCGAACTGAATGAAACAGATGCTTTCCTCTTATATTTTCCCGTTTTTGAGATCGGCGAGCGTGATCTGAGAGAAAAAGTCGTGAACCACGCCGTCAAATTTTTTCCACATCGGCAGCGTTTTGCAGATGCTTTCCCGAGAACAGGCTTCCGCACCGTCACACAGACATGCAACAGACGCCAATGTGCCTTCGGCGGCGGCTAATATTTCCCACACGGTGTATTCCTCCGGCTTTCTGAGCAGGCGGTATCCGCCGCCTTTGCCGCTTGCGCCTTTCACAAGCTTTGCCGAAACCAGGAGCTTTACAACGATTTCCAGATATTTTTTTGAGATCTGCTGCCGTTGCGCCGCATCGTCCAGCGGCACCGGAATGCCCTCGGGCTGCTCTGCCAGATCAAGCATGAAGCGAACGGCATATCTCCCTTTTGTCGATATCACAGGATCACCTCCGACTTTTACCTATTTTACCGCAAGGTAATAGGTTTAATCAAGAAAATATTTTATTTACCTATTGACAAGATAGGTGAATGGATGTATATTGCAGACATCAAGTGAGCAGGCGCTCAGGAAAGGGGAAAAAGCGATGTCTGAAGCAAGCTTCTCTTATGATTTTGCTATGTGTTGTGCCCGTATGCTTTCTGCCCGGGCGTGTTTGTGTGGTAAGGTGCATTTGCCGCAATTGCGCTGTTGTAATGCGTGATTTGCCTGCCGACGAACGCTATAACTGCCATCTGCCCGGGTGCTTGTGATAAGCCCCGGTTTTTCTGCATATTTACATAAATTAAATTTATTTACTTTGAAAGGAAGTCGGAATTATGTCTAACATTTATACATCCGCCGATCAGCTTATAGGAAAAACTCCTCTGCTTGAGCTGACACATATTGAAAAAGAGAACGGTCTGAAGGCAAAGATACTTGCAAAGCTGGAATACTTTAATCCCGCCGGCAGCGTGAAGGACCGTATAGCGAAGGCTATAATAGACGACGCGGAACAGAGCGGCGCTCTGAAGCCGGGCGCAACAATAATAGAGCCTACCTCCGGCAATACCGGCATAGGTCTTGCCTCTGTGGCTGCGGCAAGGGGTTACCGCCTTATCCTCACAATGCCGGAAACCATGAGCGTTGAGCGCCGCCAGCTTATCAAGGCATACGGTGCGGAAATCGTCCTGACCGAGGGGGCGAAGGGAATGAAGGGCGCCATAGCAAAGGCGAACGAGCTGGCGGCCGGGATCGAAAACAGTTTTATTCCCGGACAGTTTGTAAACCCTGCAAATCCCAAAGCGCATTATGCCTCTACCGGTCCTGAAATCTGGCAGGATACCGACGGGAAGGTGGACATTTTTGTCGCCGGCGTCGGCACCGGCGGCACAATCACCGGTGTGGGCGAGTATCTCAAGGCTCAGAATCCGAATGTGAAGGTCGTAGCCGTGGAACCGGCAGGCTCTCCGGTCCTGTCCGCCGGTGTGAGCGGCGCGCATAAGATACAGGGCATCGGCGCGGGCTTTGTTCCGGAAGTTCTGAATACGAAGATTTATGATGAGGTCATCACCGTTTCAAACGAGGATGCTTTTTCGACCGGCAGACTTATCGGCCGCAGGGAAGGCGTTCTGGTCGGCATTTCTTCAGGCGCTGCCGCATGGGCGGCCATTCAGCTTGCAAAGCGCCCCGAAAACGAGGGCAAGACAATTGTGGCGCTTATGCCCGACACAGGCGGCAGGTATCTTTCCACGCCTCTTTTTGCGGACTGAAAGCACAGTATCGGGATATGGAACAGCCTGTGAGGGCGCTGATCGCAATGAGCGGGGGCGTGGATTCCTCCCTTGCGGCGAAGCTGATAAAGGACGCCGGTTATGACTGCGTCGGCTGCACAATGAAGCTTTACGGCAACGAAGATATCGGCGTAAGCCGCGGACATACCTGCTGCACTCTTGAAGACGCAGAAGACGCCAGAGCCGTTGCCTATAAGATCGGTATGCCGTATTATGTTTTCAATTTCACCGACGATTTCCGCGAGAAAGTGATTTCAAAATTTGTCAGCTCATATGAGTACGCCCTCACGCCGAATCCGTGCGTTGACTGCGGCAAAATTCAATTGGATAAGCGGACGTGCGCCGGAAGCGGGGATCAGGTGCAGGGAGAAGATACGGTATCGCCAGAAAGAAGAGCCTGCCGCCGCTTATCCGGAACCGGACGGCACTGTGAAGGTCAAATTTGACAGCCCCCAGCGGGCAATCACTCCGGGACAGGCAGTCGTACTGTACGACGGTGAGACCGTCCTCGGCGGCGGGCGGATCATACAGGCGCATTAAACATAAGGCACACGGCGAAAGCCGTGTGCCTTATAGAGACTGTCAAAAAAGCCTCGCAGAGTTTTTTGCCCGCAGGCAAAAAATAGTTTT
>UROG01000030.1 GCA_900549485.1 uncultured Eubacteriales bacterium | reverse complement strand
TTGATATCTCAAGGCTCTCGACGGCGGTTTATCCAATTTGAGGCGGGCCTTGTCCCCTCAAGCTCCCCCGCTGCTCTGTTATCTGACTTTATTACATAGTTTTTGGCAGTCTGAAGCGGCTTATTTGTCACACTTTTTTTGCGGCGGCGAGCTTGTTTTCGCGGCGGTGCAGAACTTCCTCGCTCTTGGGACCAATGTCGCCCGCCTTTGTAAGCGCCCACTTGGTCATGACAGGGCCTACAAGCTCATAGACAAGCACGGCAAAGAGAACTATGTTGCGGATAAGGTTTCCGTCTCCGGGAAGCTGTGAGGCGGTCACGCACATTCCGAGCGCCACGCCCGCCTGCGGAAGAAGCGTGATGCCCAGATAGTCAACGATCTTCTTATTGCATCCGACAAGCTTTGCCGACTCTCGTGCGCCGATATATTTTCCGAGTGAACGCGAGAGAATATAAACAACGCCGATGACAACGGATGAAAGCTGTGCGAAAACGCCAAGCTCCAGCTCCGCGCCGGATATCACGAAGAACAGCACTAAAAGCGGCGCCGTCCAGCGATCCGCCGAGGACATTATATCCGCCGACAGCGGGCAGAGATTGCAGAAAACACTGCCGAGCATCATGCACACAAGCAGGGTTGAAAAGCCGATCGTTACCGGTCCGGCAGTGATCTTCAGCATCGACAGCGCAACGGTGAGGAAGACAAAGCATATCGTCATTGCGGTGCGGTTCGTATTTGAATGGAACATAGGCTCAAAATGCGTGAGCAGCCAGCCCGCAGCCGCGCCCAGAAGCAGCGATGCGCTTATTTCGATGACGGGATTGACAACTATCGTAAACACGTCCACAACGCCGCTGCCGAGCGCCTTTGCAATACCGAAGGATACGGCGAAAAGCACAAGTCCGACGGCGTCGTCAAGCGCGACAATCGGGAGCAGAAGATCCGTAAGCGGTCCCTTCGCCTTGTACTGTCTGACGACCATAAGCGTCGCGGCAGGCGCGGTGGCGGCGCCGATCGCGCCGAGGGTTATCGCTGCGGGAACGGAAAGCGCGTCGGGCTTTATGAAATGGATAGCAAGCAGCGCAATATCCACAAGCACGGCTGCGGCAACAGCCTGCAAAATGCCTATTATAAGCGCCTGTTTTCCGGTTTCCTTGAGCTGAGAAAGGCGAAATTCGTTGCCTATGGAAAAGGCGATAAAGCCAAGGGCGACATCGGAAATGACGCCGATGCCCTCAAGCTGCTCATAGGTCTGGAAACCGACGCCGGGGATATTGAGAAGCCCCAGGCAGCACGGGCCGATAAGCACGCCGGATATAAGATACGCCGTAACGTCAGGGAGTCTGAAGCGGTTCATCGCACGCGTCATCATAAGCCCCGCGAACATTGCAACGGATATTGACAGAAGCTCAGTCATGTATATTACCTCTCTTTATAAAATCACAAGGAAGTAATATATGCCTGCACACACAAAAAATCAAGTGCAAATTTACACAAATCGGCGCATGGGACTGTCAAAAAAGCCATACGGCATTGAAAAATGCTCCGCTATACGTTAAAATAGAACACGGTGATCAATATGAACATTCTTTACAGCGACAAATATATGATCGTGTGCATAAAACCGGCAGGGGTGCTCTCGGAGGAGGGCGGGATGCCGGAAATGCTTGCAAAGGAATGCGGCGGCGAAATATTCTGCGTACACAGGCTCGACAGGGCGGCAGGCGGTCTCATGGTCTACGCCCGCTCCAAAAAGGCGGCGTCGGCGCTGTCCGCGCTCATTTCCGGCGGTGCGCTCGAAAAAGAGTACCTCGCCGTTGTGCCGGATAAGCTTCAAGAAGAGAGCGGACGGTTTGAGGATCTGCTTTTTCACGACAGGGGCAAAAACCGCTCGTACATAGTCAGGAGAGAGCGCGGCGGGGTGAAAAAAGCCGTTCTGGAATACAGAAGGCTTGAAAGCGCAAACTCGCTCGCCCTTGTAAGGATTCGCCTCATAACCGGCAGGACGCACCAGATACGCTGTCAGTTTGCAGGGCGCGGTATGCCGCTGGCAGGTGATGTGAAATACGGCAGTGCGGTAAGGGGCTGCTCCCTTGCGCTCTTCTCATGCCGTTTGGCCTTTACCCATCCTTTTACAGGGGAAAAGCTGGAGCTTACGGCGTTTCCCGAGGGGGAAATTTGGGAAAGCTTCGGAGCGGGGATTGAAAAAACGGACAAAAACGGTTAAAATATCCCCGCTATGAATTTTGCGATCAAAGGAGAGTTTATGAGCAACGCAGGACTTATTCACAAAAAGCTTGATATCAAGCTTCTGATACTCTATATTCTGCGCCGTCTGCCCGGATATGTTGACGCCCCCACCCTTGCGGAGCTGTGTCAGTGCGACAACGGCGTGGGTTATTTTGACTATTCCGACTGTCTCTATGAGCTTATAAATACCGGGCATGTAGAGGAGGTTCCGAGAAAGGGCTATAAAATAACAGAAAAGGGCATCCACGACGGCGATGAGGTCTGCCTCAGCCTGCCCAGCTGCGTCCGTCTCAAGGCGGACAAGGAGCTGGAGCCGGTCAGGCTTCGCCTTGAAAGGGCGGAAATGATAGAGGCCTTTCACTATCAGACAAGCAACGGTCTTGTTGTGGAGCTTGCAATGTCCGACAGCAAGGGAGAAATAATCCGTATGCGTCTCGCCGCCGGAAGCGAAAAGGCCGCGGAAAAGCTTGAGGAAAACTTCCGTGAGAACGCGGAAAGCTACTATAATAAAATAATTGATATCCTGACCAAGAAAGAAGACAAGAAAAAATGAAATCCTACATTCCCGAAAACTACAAAACCCTGTTGGGCATATACGATACACAAAAAGCAATCAGCCTGCTCAAGCGTCTTTTTGAGGACAAGCTGTGCGCGGTGCTCAGTCTCAACCGCGTGTCCGCGCCTATCTTTGTTGAGTCCGGAACGGGTCTTAACGACGATCTCAACGGCGTTGAACGCCCCGTTTCATTCGATATCCTGCGCTCCGACAAAACCGCGCAGGTCGTGCAGTCGCTCGCAAAATGGAAGCGCATGGCGCTCAAGCGCTACGGCTTCTACCCCGGAAAGGGACTGTGCACCGATATGGACGCCATCCGCCGCGATGAGGACGAGTTGGACAATCTCCACTCGGTCTATGTCGATCAATGGGACTGGGAAAAGGTGATCCTGCCGGAAAACCGCACGATAGACTATCTCAAGCTCACGGTAATGGACATCGTGTCCGCGATCTGCGACACGCAGGACACAATGCAGGCTATCTATCCGCAGCTTCAGTGTCTCGGCAAGCTTGAAAGGCGCGTTTCGTTCGTCACCTCACAGCAGCTCGAGGATATGTACCCCGGCATGACGCCCAAGGAGCGCGAAAACGCCTACACAAAGGAGCATAAGACCGTGTTCATCATCGGCATAGGCGGTGCACTCAGATCCGGCAAGCCGCACGACGGCAGAGCGCCGGACTATGACGACTGGACGCTCAACGGCGATATTCTTTTCTGGGACGATGTACTCGGCTGCGCAATGGAGGTTTCCTCAATGGGCATCCGCGTCGATCCGGAAGCGCTCGACAGGCAGCTTAAACTCTCCGGCAAGGACGACAGGCGCACGCTCCCTTATCACAAGGCGCTTCTCAACGGTGAGCTGCCGCTCACCATCGGCGGCGGCATCGGGCAGTCAAGGCTTTCCATGCTGCTGCTCGGCAAGGCGCATATCGGTGAGGTGCAGGCCTCGATCTGGAACGAGGACACCGTTAAGGTCTGCGAAGAGCACGGCGTGATGCTGCTGTAACATCAAATAAAGAAAACGGGAATTTATTCTATGTCATTTGTAAGCTTTCAGTTCTGGGCGGTGCTGCTGCCCATTGTATATCTGCTGTACCTGCTGCTCGGCAGGAGTGCGAAGATACAGAATTTTATTCTGCTTGCGGCAAGCATAATTTTCTACGGCTCTTACGATCTGAAATATCTTATCGTACTTGGGGCAAGTATCCTTGTGACCTATCTGGGCGGACTTATCGGCTCGAAGCAGGAGGACAAGACAAAGGGCGGCAGGATATACTCCGCCGCGCTTGTTCTGAACCTTCTGCTGCTTGTGGTATTCAAATACACGAACTTCATACTCGGCAACCTCAATTCGCTGCTGGGCGCTTTCGGACTTTCTATCGCCCTGCCGTCGCTCCTCCTGCCGGTCGGACTGAGCTTTTACGTGTTTCAAAGCTCTACATACCTTATGGATCTCAAAAGCGGCAGATGCGAATGTGAAAAGGACATAATAAGCTATGCGCTGTTCGTATCGTTCTTCCCTTCCGTTGTCTCAGGTCCGATCCTGCGCGCTTCAAATATGCTGCCGCAGATAAACAAAAGACGTGAAGCGACATTTGAGCGGTTCCAGATCTTTATTTTCTCCTTCCTGTGGGGAATGTTCCTCAAGCTCGTACTCAGCGACAGGCTTGTCGGCTTTGTGGGCTATGTCTATCAGCGCTATTACGATTACGGCGGCTTCACGCTCTTTGTACACACCTGCATTTCAATGCTCCAGCTGTACATCGACTTTGCCGGGTACAGCTTCATGGCAATTGCAGTTGCGGCGCTGTTCGGCTTCGACGTGCCGGACAACTTCCGCCAGCCGTGGCTGTCCACCACGGTCGCCGAGTTCTGGCGGCGCTGGCACATCTCCATGATGAGCTGGTTCACGGACTATCTTTATATCCCTCTCGGCGGCAGCCGCAAGGGAAAAGCGCGGCAGTATCTCAATACGCTCATTGTCTTCGCGGTCAGCGGTCTGTGGCACGGCGCGGCGTGGACATTCATGCTCTGGGGGCTTGCGGGCGCGGCTTACATGATAATCGGAAAGCTGCTCCTGCCGGCAAGAATAAAGGTCTGCGAAAAGCTCGGCGTCAGCCGCGAAACCTTCGGCTTCAAGACCTTGCAGAGATTTCTCACCTTCTTCCTCATTGCGCCGCTCGTGGACATTTTCAGCGTCGGTACGCTCAGGGAGTGCGCGGTGTATTTCAAGAGGATGCTGACGGTATGGAATCCGTGGGTGCTGTTTGACGGTTCGCTCTTCGATCTCGGCATGTCTGCGACGGATTGGCGCATTGCTGCCGCGGCGGGACTTGTGATGCTCACGGCATCGGTACTGCGCGAAAAGGGCTATGGGTGCAGGTTCATCATAAAGCAGAACCCCGCCTTCCGCGTCGCGCTGTTCCTTACGCTTGTGTTTGCGATAGTCATATTCGGCGTTTACGGCTCGGCATACTCCGCAAGCGCGTTTGTATATGCGGGATTCTGAGGAGGCGGCCATGAAAAATATCTATGTAAAAAGATCTGTTTGCCTTCTGCTCGCTTTCCTGCTGGCGCTGGGCGGCGTATGGTATATTGACAGAGTCCTGCGTCTCAAGCGCAACGACGGTATTCTGACCATGCAGAATTTTTACCGTCAGCCGGAGGGCAGTGTTGACGTGCTTCTGGTCGGCAACAGCCACAGCGGAATAAATATCGACACGGCATCGCTCTGGAACGAATACGGCATAGCCGCGTACAATCTCTGGGGCGGCGTGCAGCCGCTGTGGAACTCATACCATTTCCTTGTCGAGGCGCTCAAATATCAGCGTCCCAAGCTTGTAGTGCTGGAGATCACCGCCACGGTAAGCGATTACGAATACTCCGAGGAACAGAACAGGCTCAAGAATATCGCGGGCATGAAACTTTCCGGAAATAAGCTTGAAGCGGTCAAGGCAAGCGCACCGGAGGACAGCCGCCTGAACCTGCTGCTGGGTCTGCCGCTTTATCACGGTCGGTTTAACGAGGTCTGTGAGGAGGATTTTGAAAACTTCCCATGGTCAAAGGGTCTTGAAAACTACAAGGGCAGCTACCTGCTGTACGGTACCGGAAACTACCGCTTCGAAAGCGCCGAGGGCGTCGATACCTGCCGCGATATCATGGACAAGGAGCGGGAGTATCTTATAAAATGCATCGAGCTTTGCCGGGATGAAAACATTCCGCTGCTGCTGCTGAAAACACCTGCGCTTGAGCGCACATGGGAGCAGGAGATATACAACACCGTCTCAAAAATCGCCGATGAGTATTCGCTTGAGTTCATAAATATGAACCTCATGGACGACGAGGTCGGGATAACCGCCGGAGACTGGTCGCTTGACCGGCACATGAACGGCAGCGGTGCGAGAAAGGTCGCGGAATATCTCGGCGGATACATAGCCGAAAACTACAGCATCCCCGACAGGCGCGGAGATGATAAGTACTCAAGCTGGGAGATAAACGCCCACAACATAAATAACGATTATCTCGCCGAAATTGACGATGCCGACGACTATTTTGCAGAGCTTGCCGGGAGAAAGCTCTCCGCTGTGCTTGTCAAAAACTCCCCATGGGAGGACGACGCGGAGTATCTTGCCCTGCGGGCGCATCTTATCTCCCTCGGTATCGACGCCGCAAAGCTCGACGCGCAGGAGCGCGGAGTGTGGCTTATCGACGGCAATGCGGCGGAAGCGGCGCACGACGGGGACGTATATTCCCTTGAGCTTGACGGGAAGCCGCTCGAGGTCAACTTCGAATATCTGACCGCCGCCTACGGCGGGAAGGAGCTTACATGGTTCGGAACGGCGGATATACTCTGCATTGTATGCGACACCTACACGCATGAGATAGCTGACATCACCGCCTTTTCACACGGGCATCACTACAAGCTCGAAAGAGCCGAATAAAGTCCGCAGGCTATTTAAACACGATCGGGCTGTGTATGACTGAATTGCAGTCATACACAGCCCGATTTTTCGTCTTAAAGCCGATTTTCATCATTAAAGTAGTTTATGATTGCTTTAGAGAAAGCTGTTTTTACGGATTTATTGGCCACACTGTCAACATACATGGCCAAGGTAAGTCCAAAATTTTCTTTCAGATGAATGATTCTGAATTTTGGTGCGGCAAAGGTGCTGTTCGCCGTATTTTCCATCATCAGCGTCGTTCTCATGCCGGCAAGTATATACTGCTTTATCATCCCGAGTCTTACGTCGGACAAGGTCAATTGCGGTGTAAACGAGCAGCTTTTGCAGCACGTCAGATAGTAATTGAAAAGCTCCATATCCTCTCGCGGGAAGCAGAAGCGCGTTCCCTTCGCGTCTGAAAGACTTGCCAGAGACTCCCATTGGTGCTTTTGGGCGTTTTCACCGCTTGTGACGAGAACAAGCGTATCCCTGAGAATATCAACGCAGTCATATTCGGCATATTCGCCCAATAATTCCTTATATCCGAACACGATATCCACCTGATGTGAATTAAGCACCTGACGCAGCTGTGTGTGGTTGCGCTCCAGCGTTTCCAGATGAAAATTTTCCTCTTTAGCTTCAAACGTCGTTATGGGTCTGAGTATTTTTTCGGAGGCGACATTGTACGCCATGGCTATTGTAAGCTTTTTATGGCGGTTCAGTCTGAAATTATCTACCGACTGACACAGCGTGGAATAATCCTCAAGTATATTGTTTATATAGCTTTTGCAGTACTCCCCGAAAGGAGTAAGCGACACGGAGGAATTATTTTTTCTGATAAAAAGTGCGCCGCCCAGCTCATCCTCAAGACTTTTTATTCTCTTAGACAGCGACGACTGTGAAATATATAAGCTGTCCGCCGCCAGAGAAAAGCTTTTGTGTTCCGCAACCGCCTGAAAGCACTGCAAGTATTCGATCTGCATGGAAATCGCTCCCGGTAATATATAGATATATTGATATTATCTTAAATCCGGGCAAAATGCAATGCCGAAATTGCCGCGCCGGTCGATTTAACTTTTTGGAAATATCTGGAATTATTCAAAATCTTCTGGTTTTATTACACAAAAGCAGCAGTCAAGTCATGTGCAATATGGTCAAATTATTCAAAACCGGAATGAGCCTCATGTTAAATTTGAATTGCGTTCTCCATAAGCAGTTGATAAAATACTGACATAACATATATGCCGGCCGGCAAGTGGGATTTTTCCCTGAATGATGTTAGAAAAGTAGAAAAACCGTGAAAGGAAATTAATATGAGTAAAGATTTTAATGCCATCCTTGACCCGCGCGGTTATCAGGAAAGACCGGTGATAAAGCTCTCCGAAAGACCAAGCCTTGAAGAGCTGAAGCACGCAAGAATCCTTTTTTACAACAACACCAAGCTCGGCTTCTGCAATTACTACACCGTATTTACAAGGATAAAGGAGAGACTGCGCGAGATAGGCTGCGACGACAGCAATTGGTTCGAATATGTTGAAACCGTGCGCGGCAAGAACGCCGCAAAGCTCGGTGAGCTTGCACACAGGCTCGTTGAAAAATACAAGCCTGACGTCTGCATTGTCGCTTTCGGCGATATGGGAACCTCTTCCTCCACCACCGTGCTTTCTATCGCCTTTGAAAACGAGGGGATACCCACCCTTTATATGACGGCGCCTCCGGGAACCGCCATCACCGAGGGCGTCGGCGTCTACCGCGCCGGCAACCTGTGCATGTGTTCAGTGGATATCATGCAGTTCACCTCCGTTGAGGACGTCGCAAAGCAGGTAGACCTCAAGTGGGATTATATTCTTGCCTCTCTTACCGCAAACGGCGAAGAGCTCAAAAAACTTGCGCACATTGATTTCAAGATGGACAAGGTCGCACCTGCAAAAGACGGTATTCTCCCCTTCCTTCCCACCTACAATGCCGAGACTGACAATGAGCCGGGCGCATACATGGAAGAGATCATGGACTTCTTCAACAAGGAACACATATCCGACGGTCTGCCGTTTATTCCTCCCACAAGAAGAAGATACGAGGCAATGCTGGAGTATTGCCCGTGGGATCCGGACACAAAGCTTGTTGACCCCTCCGGCCCCTCCGGCAAGGAGATCACGGTCAAGGATGTTGCGATAGCCGCCGTCATGGCAGGCTGCAAGCCCAAAGCAATGCCCGTTCTTGTAGCAGCCTTCAAAGCGCTCAACAGCCCGCTGTACAACTTCAACCAGTCCGTCACTACCTCTCATCCCGGCGGAAACCTCTGCATCGTTTCCGGTCCTATCGCGCAGGAGATAGGGCTTTCCGGCAAGCAGGGCTGCATGGGTCCCGGCTGGCCCGAAAACGCTACGCTCGGACGTGCGATCAACCTTGTTATTATGAACGTTCTCCGTTCCGTTCCCGGCGTATGCGACCTTGACTGCATCGCATCTCAGGCGGAGTTCACCTACTGCTTTGCAGAAGAGCCTTCCCTCGCCCAGTGGAACATGATCAATGAGGATCACTACGATTCCGAAACCACCACCGTATATCTCATGAAAGCGGAGCCTCAGCATGACTGCATCGACTTCCTCAGTCTCAACGGTCATGACCTGCTCGATACGCTCACCGACTGCTGCTCCACTCTCGGCTCCAACAACGCCTATATGCCCGGTCCGCTGGTAATGTGCCTTGTCCCCGACCACGCAATGATGCTCAAAAACGACGGCTACACCAAGGAAATGATCCAGGAACATATCCACCAGTATGTCTACCATGACAACGCAATGGTAAACAACCGCGGTCTTAAGCCCGTCCGTCCCCCCGAGTGGGAAAACCGCCATCCTCTGCCCGTAACCCGTACTCCCAAGGACATTGAGGTCGTCACTATCGGCGGACGCGGCGGTCACGACGGGATCATTCTTCCGTGGGCGCTTCACAGCGAAGGCTGCGTAGAGGCTCTCCGTCTCCCCGACGGCACCATTGCCAAGAGTATAGAGGATTTCAAAAGAAAGTAAAAAAAATATATAAATAGAGTATCCGAATTGCTCTAAGAAAGGAAAATTATGAACGGTTACGATGTTCAGTACGATGTAATAGTCTGCGGCGGCGGTACCTCCGGCTTTGCGGCAGCTGTTTCCGCAGCACGAAACGGCGCAAAGACGCTGCTTATTGAAAAGAGCGGCGTTATCGGCGGTCAGCTCACCCTTTCCGGCCCTCCGGGATTCGCCTATGCACGTCTTTTCAACTGCTACGGTCAGCAGGATACCAAGGGTATCGTTGAGGAAACTCATCACCGCCTTTACATGGCGGGACATGCCCTGCCCCACCAGCGCCCCCGTCACCGTATCCCCGGCGCGTACACCTTCTCCTACTTTGATCCCGAATGGTGGGGTCTTATGGCATACGATATGCTCCAGGAAGCCGGCGTAATAATGCTTATGGATACGCTCGTCGTCGGCGCTCTCAAGGACGGCGACACCGTTACCGGCGTTACCGTTGAAAGCGTTGACGGGCGTCACGATATAAAGGGCAAGATCGTTATCGACTGCACCGGCGAAGGCTATTTCTCCGCGCAGGCCGGATGCGAGATGGTTTGCGTTGACCGCGACATTATGCAGCCGCATACCATATGCTTTACGGTTGACGGCGTTGATTGGAAAAAACTCATTGAGTACGTAAACCGTCATCCCGATCAGTTCACGTATAACCAGCTTCTGCACCGCACCTCCAAGATGACCAAGGAAGACGTCATGGAAGCGTATAAGAATGCAATGGATCCCTGCGAACTCGGCGAGATCATGGGCTTCTATCAGCTCAGAGACGTTGCCCTGCAGAACGGCGACTGGCACAATTGCAGCGGCATGGGCTTCTTCCTCCAGCCGAAAGAGGGCGGCCGCATCCTTGCTCACTTTCAGCACTCCACGCAGGTCGATCACTGCCTGCCCACCGACGCATGGGACGTCACCCGCTGCCATATAGAGTGCCGCAAGCAGCTTGAGATCGCATGGCGCGGCATCAAGAACTACCTCCCCGGCTTTGAAAACGCCTATATCATCAAAATCGGCAACGAGCTCCGCTTCCGCGAAGGTCCCCGTATCGTCGGCGATTACACGATAGTCAGGGATGATGTCCTCAACACCGCCCGTTTTGACGACGCCATAGGCAAATCCTCCTTCCCCGCCGGTGCATATCACACCACCAACATCAACTCTCTCTCCTCCATCGGCAACCAGAAAATCGGCAGTGAAAAAGCGCAGCCCGAAGGCTCCTATGATATTCCTTACCGCGTAATGGTTCCCAAGAAGATAGAGAACCTTCTCACGGCGGGCAAGGCCTGTTCCTCCGACCGTCCGGCATATCTGCGCTATGTGCAGCAGACCATGGTCACCGGTCAGGCGGCCGGTACCGCGGCAGCGCTGTGCATAAAGAAGGGTATTACTCCGCGTGAGATGGAAAACTGCGTTTCCGAGCTTCAGAAGACTCTGGTCGATCAGGGCGCCGTAATTTTTGATGAACAGCTGGGCGAAAAGCACATTATGTACTGATAAGTACAATAAATAGAAAAAGGAGAACCACAATGAAAAGAACATTGGCACTCATTTTTGCTCTCGTAATGCTCTTTACCCTCTCGGCGGAAAGCGCATTCGCGGCCAAAGACCCCAAAGTTACCCTTACGTTCGGCGGAACCTTTGCAGCAGACGATCTGGCAACACAGGCAATGGAGCGTATTGCGGAGAACGTCAAAGAACAGTCCAACGGTTCAATCATTATCAATGTGTTCCCTGCGTCACAGCTCGGCGACGCGGTCGCCCAGATCGAGTCCATGATCGCGGGCGCTGAGGACATGGTGATCGAAGCGCAGGGCAGCTACATGCAGCAATACGGCGTAAAGGGCGCGGCTGTCAACTCCTTCGGTCTTGTCTACTCCCAGGAAAAGCTTGCCAAAGAGCTTGAAAGCGATTTCTGGGCCGGCCTTGAAAAAGAGTTTCTTGACAGTACAGGCATATATACTCTCGCCAACAACTTTATCCGCCAGCCGACCGTTATCGCCTCCAAGACTCCTCTGAGAACGATAGACGATTTCAAGGGCGTAAAGCTCCGCACGGTTTCCTCTCAGGTCACTATGGATGTTTACAACGCACTTGGTTTCTCCACCACTCCAGTCTCTTTCAACGAAGTTTACCTTTCTCTCCAGCAGGGCGTTATCGACGCTACCATTGCAAGCCTTGACCAGCAGTACACCATGGGCTTCTATGACAACGCGCCTTACATAACGATGTGGGGCAACAGCTGCACCAATATCGCGGTATGGATAAACAACGCGAAGTTTGAGAGCATGACCCCTGAGCAGCAGGAGATACTCATAAGCTGCTGCAAGGAAGCCGGCGAATGGTACAACGAGCAGGGCAATGCGGTCGTCGGCGATTACATGAAGGATATGGAAGCCAAGGGCGTGGAGTTCATTTACCTTGATGATGAAACGACCGCCGAGATGAACGACCTGATCGCCGCTGTCGCGGAAAAATACGAAGCGGACGGCAAATGGCCCGCAGGCTCCTACACCGCGCTTGAGGAGATAGTTGCTTAATTCATACGCTTTTATGAATAAGCCCCGATAAATACGCGGTCATCCACAGGGATGTCTATGGGTGACCGTGTTATTTTTATAAGGAGTGTTTTATGAAAACATTGGTTAAGGTGCTGAACAAAGGCGTGTATTACAGCTACAAAGCCGTCAAATTTATCGGCACCGTTATTCTGATCGCTATTTTTCTTATTATAACGGCGGGTATCATCAGCCGCTACATATTCAACCACCCCTTCAGTTGGACGGAAGAGCTTGCAACGTTCCTCATGGTATGGCTGTGCTACCTGAGCGCTTTTCTCACCACAGTTCGCAAAAAACATATTGTCGCTGATTTCTTCGTATCAAAGGCGTCTCCCAGGTTTCAGAAGATCATCGGCATTTTCAGCAAGATCCTCATGATAATTTTCTTTGTCTTTCTCGCCGTCAGCGTCCTGAAGCTTCTGCCGTCGCTTGTATGGAGAAGCGGCGTTCTGGACATTCACAGGTCTTATTATTATCTGCCTGTCTGGACAATGTCCATCCTTATGGCCTATTCGGTCGTTGTTGATATCATCAACGATTTCCTCCCGGGATATGACTACATGAAGCTGGAAAGCGAAAAGCAGCAGCAGCTTGATCTTGAGCAGGAAAAAGCGGAAACGGCGGAGCTGCAAAAAAATATGGACGAATTTATGCACGAGTCCGGTCTCGACGATCAGATTTCTCATGACAATAAGGAAGGAGGCTGCTGAGCATGTCAGGTCTTACCGTAATAGTTATTATCGCCGTTATGTTCATAGTCCTTATGCTTATCGGCGTTCCCGTTGTGTTTGCGATAGGCGTTCCTTGTGTGTTCTGGCTGGGGCTTAAAGGCGGCGCTATGCCGATAACTGTTATCTCGCAGAACTGCATGAAATATATGCTGTCGTTCACTCTTATATCGCTGCCCGGCTTTTTGTTTGTCGGGCGCATCATGAACACGAGCGGCATCACCGACCGGCTTTTCAAGTTCGCCATTGCAATGGTCGGGCGCTTCCGCGGCGGCCTTGCACACGCAAACGCGCTGGCGTCTATGCTCTTTGCGTGTATGTCCGGAACCGCTATCGGCGACGCGGGCGGCCTTGGTCTTGTTGAGATGAAGATGATGAAAGACGCCGGGTATGACCCCGACGTTGCGGCGGGCATTACCGCGTCCTCCTCCATCCTGGGGCCTATTATTCCCCCAAGCTCCTGCATGGTGCTTCTCGGTTCGATCGCCGAAATATCCGTTGCCTCGCTCTTCTACGGCGGCGTTGTTCCCGGCGTTCTCATGGCAATCGCGCTTATGGCCAACATCGCCTTCCGTGCACACTTCACAAAGAGAGGCTGCGCATGGCCGAAAACAAAGGTTCCCTGGAAGGAAGCCGTCAAGACCATTCCTCAGGCCATCCCTGCGCTGCTGACGTTCGTCATCATCCTCGGGTCGATCATGGGCGGTATCTGCACCGCAACGGAGGCTGCCATACTTGCGGCATGGTACGCCGTGTTCCTCGGTGTATGCTACAAAAAGATCACATGGAAAAACCTCTGGAAAACGCTCAGCGATACCGTCGAAGCCTGCGGTATATTCATGCTTATCGTATCCATCGCCAGCTTCCTTGCATGGATATTCACCATTGAGGGCATTCCCACCGTTCTCAAGAGCTTCATGATGAGCTATGCGGACAAGCCAAGCTTACTGCTTCTCCTGTGCGGGCTGATATTCCTTATCATAGGCTGCTTCCTCGACACGAGCGCAGGTGTGCTTCTGCTTGCCCCCATCCTCTGCCCTATCGTTTCGTCTCTTGGAATAAACGAGATACAGTTCGGTCTTGTCATGACCATAGGCCTGATGATCGGTATAATCACGCCGCCCTTCGGCATCTGCCTTTTTGTCGTCTCCGAGGTGGGGCAGGTTCCCGTCAAAGACACAACAAGAGAAGCTCTCAAGTATCTGCCGGCTATGGTCGTTGTCCTGCTGCTTGTCATATTTATCCCGGAACTCGTCACATGGCTGCCGAATACGCTGCTGGGCTGATATCTGCAAATTAAGGAGTATTGTTTCGTGCCAATCGGTGTAATTGTCGATTGCGCCGCAACCGCCGTCGGCGGTCTGCTCGGCGCGATTTTAGGGAAATATATTCCCGAAAAAATCAAATCTTTTTTGCCCGTCGTTTTCTCGGTTTGCTGCCTCGGCATAGGCATTTCGCTTATCGTTCAGGCAAAATCGCTTTCGGCGGTCATGCTGTCCGTCATTCTCGGCGCGGTTGTCGGCGCTATAATTGATATCGACAACTTTTTCAAGGTATGTGTCGATAAAGCACAGGCGAAGCTGTCGGGCAGCGGCAAGGGCGGAGATATGGCAAACGCCATGTCCGGGATGCTTTCGCTTATCGTTCTTTTTTGCTTCGGTACTACCACGATTCTCGGCGCGCTTACCGAAGGGCTGTCCGGCGATTCAGGCATACTTATCATGAAGTCTATCCTCGACTTCTTTACGGCCATGATATTTGCCTGCACTCTGGGCTGTCTTGTCTCTTTTATTGCGCTGCCGCAGTTTGTTATCTGCATTGCGCTGTTTTTCCTTGCCTCGCTCATAATGCCTCTCGTAAGTCCCGATATGCTCTGCGATTTCAAGGCCTGCGGCGGTTTGATCACCTTTGCGACCGGCATCAGGATGAGCGGGATGAAGGACATCAAGTCCTCAAATATGCTCCCGGCTCTCATTTTCGCACTTCCCATATCATTTCTTTGGTCCCTGCTGTAAACACTTTCTCTCCTGAACATTGAAATGCGCCGCTGCAATCCCGTCAAATCACGGATATCCCATGCAGAGCCGCTCCGGCTCCGGCGCATTTTATACGGCACGGGATATCCGCGGACGCAAAAACCCCATCCAACCGGTTTCGAAACAGTTCCGGAAGGATGGGGTCTGTCTTTTTTTTGTATCCGGTGCAGTCATCCCTGCCGCCGTATGTGCGGAGCAATCTTTTCCGTCATTCCCTTTATGATACAAAAAACGTCATGATACCTGCCAGCACTGCCGCGATCACAGCCATGCCCACCGTGCCGAAAAGCCACTTCCTTCGCTTTGCCTCCGCAGAGATGTAGGGCTTGAGATCCTCCGTTCCGGGAATCGTCCACGCCTCGGTATGTCCCACCCAGTAGTCGTCTATCAGGAAGCGGTCGATAAGGTTCATCACCGACAGGATTACAAGCAGCTGCCAGAAGCCCGTGAGAAATCCGCGTGCGCCGTTGACGGCGTAGACGAAAACAAGCACATAGGCAATATAGCCGGGAACGCACAGCAGTTTGAAAAGCTTGCTGTTCCGCCTGATTTTTTCCTCGCTTGTAAGTCCCAGCGAGATGCAGCGCTGCTGCACCTGCACGTCGTAAAGATGCACCATGCCAACCGCGCCGCTGCGGATGCCGACGGCGCATACCGCAGCAAGCAGTGCGCCAAGTCCAAGTCCTTCCAGAATTGTCCGCAAGATCATCATTTATTCCTCCTGTGGCCTTTTTCGTCCCGATATTCGGGATGCTCCTTTAAATACGGATCCTTGTCGCCGCAGATAGTATAGTCGCACTTGCAGCCGTTTGCGCATGGTCGGTATCCTGATGAGTGATGAGAATGTGCCTGATAGATTTCGGGTCGATGCCGAGCCACTCCATTTTCTCCGCAAGGCGCTCATAATTGTACCCTGCGTCGATCATTATGACGGTATCGCCCTTTCGGTAGAAGAAGATGTTCGCCACCCACTCCCGGACGCAGGCGACATGTTCGTCTACCCAGCCGGTGTTCAGGGGCTTGAAAATTTCCTTGCCCCGGTACATTCTGCTCATTTCTTTTCTCTGAAACTCCGTCGCTTTTCTGGAGATAAATATATACCTCACTTCCGGGCCGTCATACAAAGCCAGCCCTTTTCATTCTTGTGTATCTGAACATCGCCGAATCCTGATTCTTCCAGCGCGGCTTTCAGTTGGACGTCCTTAAAAATCGTCATGCCGTCGATTTTTTCCGTCCATTTATTGTCCTTGTCGGTATCGCCGCTGCTTTCGTTGCATATCAGAAATGTGCCGCCGGGTCTCAGCACCCGGTACACCTCCCTAAAACAGTTCGTCAGATCCGGCCAGAAGTAGACCGTTTCAAAGGCCGTAGCCGCGTCGAACCAGTCTTTTGCGAAGATCATCCTTTCAACGCTTCCCTGCCACACCACGCACCGTCCTCTGTACAGCGCCTCTTCATTGAGCCTGCGCGCTTTTTCCACACTGACGGGAGAATAGTCGATGCCCTTGACGATGCCCTGCGGACACCTTCTCAGAAGCTTTTTAATATTCGCCCCGCCGCCGCAGCCGCAGTCAAGAACCTTTGCATCCGCCGCAAGCGGCAGGAAGTGCAGCCCCCAGGACGAAAGTGCGCTGTGACCTATATTCATCATGAAAACCATAAGCTTTCCGCCCAGCCCTGCCGGTTTACGTGTATTTTCAAAAAAAGACCTTGTGCCGTTTCCCCTGTTTTCTTTGGCGCGGGCATATACCGTTTGAAGCTTCGTTTCCGGTACACCGGGGAGTTTTATCTTTTCGTTCATATCACTTTACCTCCGTCCATTTTGTCATAAAAATTGCCGCTGTCTGTCATACGATATATATTGCGTATCTCATCTTTACGCTGCATATTGTTTACGCTCTCTAACTTAAATTCAATGCTCTTCCTATTCATTGAGTTAGACACAGCTAACTCACAATCCTTTTAAAAGCCGCGAATTGCGGCTTTTTATTGTATCTCAGTTATTAAAACAGTTCCCTGCACGCACCGCGCACCAGCGTTTCCAGAACCTGAGGGTACAGCGCGCCGATATGCTCCTGATGCGAGACGGTCAGAATAAGACCGCGTATCGCCGCAGCCGCAAGAGGTATCCCTCCTTTGGGACAAAGCCCGCTCTCCTCCAGCAAAGCCCGGATATGCACCTCATCGTCTTGCCTCACGGATAAGATCCGCCCGAATAGTTTCGTTTTGTTCTTCCGTAAATGCCACGGTACACGCTCTCTGAATTTTTGACCATTTTCATCTTTTTGGTCATATTATAAAATTATCTTCTCCGTATGTCAAGTGCGCACCGTAGTTTTCCGCCTGTTTTTTCATTTAATTCACAGTTTCCGCTCCGTTCTGCATATAGGCAATTATATTCCGGATTATCTCCGGCGTTTTGTAGCCCCGACCGTCGGGGCCGTTCATTCCGAACGTAACAGCATAGCTGAAATTAGTCGCCATACATTCCTCCGGGTCCTCACAGTAATCGGTGTTCTCACCCAACACGGTATAGAAATCTGACGCATCGGTATAGCTGTAAAGCGTTCCGTCCTCAATATCGACAAGTCCGGTATACATCCCCTCAAAGAAGCTGTCTCCCGGTTTTTCAAAATCGTTTTCCGACAGAAATACCAGATAGCAATCCTTCTTTTCCCCATTGACGGTAAAGGCTGCATAGCTGTCGTGATGACCCACGTCCGGGTTTGCGATCATCTGTTCACGCACGTACTCCGGAATGTCAAAGTCAGCATCCATCACGGTGAAGCCGATAAAGGAATACATCGCCCGTCGAAATTCCGGATTATTGCGCGTCAGGCAGTGAAACAGCTCATGCGCCACGACTGTCTCCGCCGTATACTTATAGCTTTCTTCATTCTCTGCCCACGCCGCCAGTCTGCTCTCGGAGAGGAAAACGGTCGTTCCGTGCGTATATCCGCCCGCTCCAGACGCTTCCCGCATCGTCGTTTTCGCAAAAGACAGGGTTTTGTTTTCGGGCAGATGCATCCCCGCCGCGTCAAGCTTATTTTCTATACTCTCAACGGTTCTGTCGAGCAGCTTCCTCTCCGCCTCGGTAAAATCACGCGCCTGCGCCGCCGAATATTCGATATACCGCCCGACATCCGCGTCCTTTTCCTGCATGAAAAACTGAAGGCATTTCATGCTGATATTATCATAGTATGTATCAAGCCCTCTCAGCGTATCCGCGCACTCCTGCGCCGAAAGGTAGTTATATTCAATATTGTTGTCCGCATTTTCCGCAAAAGCCGATGCAGCGCCTATCAATACTGCCGCGGTCAGAACAATGTACAACGCAGTAAAAAATCTTCTGTTTTTCATTCAAACTCCTTATCCATATACCGCAAAAGCAGAGCATATCCGTCTGCCGGGTATGCTCTGCCGCAAAAAATTATCTTATTGAGAAAAACGCGTCCGCGCCGGGATACTGCGCGGCGTCGAAAAGCTCATCCTCTATTCTGAGGAGCTGATTGTATTTTGCAACCCTGTCGGTACGTGACGGCGCGCCCGTTTTGATCTGACCGGCATTGACGGCGACGGAAATGTCGGCGATGGTGGTGTCCTCCGTCTCGCCTGAGCGATGCGAAACAACCGCCGTCCAGCCTGCACGGTGCGCCATTTCGATAGCGTCGAGCGTTTCGGTGAGCGTACCTATCTGGTTGAGCTTGATAAGCACCGCATTAGCGGCTTTCAGCTCTATCCCCTTTTTTATTCTCGCGGTATTGGTGACAAACAGGTCGTCGCCCACTATCTGAATGCGGCTGCCGAGGCGGCTCGTCATAAGCTGCCAGCCTGCCCAGTCGTTTTCGCCCATACCGTCCTCAATTGATATAATTGGATATTTGTCAACAAAGCTCTCCCACATATCGACCATCTGTTCGCTGGTCATGACCGTACCGCGCTTAGGAAGGTGATAGCACTTATCCTCGCTGCTGTACCAGTCGGAAACGGCGCCGTCAATGGCGATCATGAAGTCCTCGCCCGGCTCGTATCCGGCAAGCTCTATCGCCTTGACAAGAGCCTTGAGTGCGTCCTCGTCGCTGTCAAGATTCGGCGCATACCCGCCTTCATCGCCGACGCCGCTGGCGGGGACGACCTTCTTGAGCGCATGGAAAACCTCCGCGCACATGCGCAGCGCTTCCTTGAAGCTTTCAGCCCCGACGGGCATTATCATAAATTCCTGAATATCGACATTGGAGGACAGCGCATGCGCGCCGCCGTTAAGAACGTTCATCATCGGCACGGGCAGGGTTTTTGCATTCACTCCGCCGATATAATTATAAAGGCTCTGCCCCGTCGCTTCCGCCCCCGCTTTGGCGCAGGCAAGGGATGCTCCCAATATCGCGTTCGCGCCGAGACGCGTTTTATTCGGCGTACCGTCGATCTCAATAAGCATCCTGTCGATCGAGGTCTGATCGAGTACGTTAAGACCGACCATTGCCTCCGCGATCTCGCCGTTGACATTTTCAACTGCGGTCAGCACGCCTTTGCCGCCGTAGCGCTGCTTGTCGCCGTCGCGCAGCTCGCACGCCTCATACATTCCCGTGGATGCGCCCGATGGAACCGCGGCGCGCCCCACCGTGCCGTCGTCCAGAGTGACCTCCACCTCGACGGTGGGGTTTCCGCGGGAATCAAGTATCTCCCGCGCCATAACGTCAACTATCTCAAAATACTGTTTCATTTTGTACCGACCTCCGAAAAAAGTATGTTTATATTATGCCCGGACTGCACCGGAATACCGGCGCGGCAGGTGAAAAATCATTTGAGTCTCGGTCCCTGTTCACGCGAAGAGGGCGCTTTCGCGTCGGGAAAATACTTTTTGCCAAGAACAACGTTTACGGCAATGACCGCAAGCGCGATGCCTATCGCCGTATAGACCGCAAAGTCTTTTTCCATGAACGGGAAATACTGCGGCAGACCCATGAGCACCAGCAGAAGCCCCTCAACAACATAGGTCACGACCTCAATAGGGAGGAATTTCATAATGGTTTCCTTTTTTGCGCTGCCGGTATTGCGTCCGATCAGCTTCTTTGTTATGAGCATATAGATACCGGCGCAGACCGCGCCAGCCCCTATTATCACGCAGTATGAGTTGAAAATGTCCATATCAGTTCCCCCGTTTGTCCAGTTTATTTCATTGCCCGCTCAACTTCCTCAAGAGACGGAATACTCGGGATGCCCCCATGCTTTGTCGTTGACAGCCCCGCCGCCGTGCAGGCAAAGCGAACGATATCGTCAAGCTCATCCCCGTTCAGCGCCTCGATGCTCTTGCCGAGAGAAAGAAGCCTGAACATAGCGCTGCCCCCGAAAATGTCGCCCGCGCCCACCGTGTCGATGACCCTGATATCGCTCATCGCAGGGACAAAGCCCTTTGCGACGCGGTTATTGTAGAAGCAGCCCCTTGCGCCGCAGGTGGCGAACACAAGGCGGAGGTTGTCATTGAGCGCAAGTATTCTCTGCGCGCCGTCCTCCGGTGTGCAGCCGAAGCCGTAGATGAAGTCGATCTCCTCCTCGCCGATCTTTGCGACGTCTGCAATCGACAGCCCCCACAACATCTGCTCCCTCGCTTCCTCCTCGTTCTTCCATAGCGGCAGACGCAGGTTCGGGTCATAGCTTATCAGCACTCCCCTGCTCTTTGCATACTCCGCAAGCTTCCTGAGCGCCGTGCGCGAAGGCTCATCCGTCATGCCGACGGAGCTTATGTGCAGAACATCCGCGCCGTCAAGGATCGTCAGGTCTATCTCGTCAAAATCAAGCAGAATGTCCGCCCCCGGCTTTCTCGCAAACGAAAACTCACGATCGCCGGTTTCGTCAAGCGTGACAAAGGCAAGCGTTGTGAAGGCATCGTCCGTCACAACTATACCGGAGGTGTTGACGCCGATATCTTTCAGCGTTTTCATGATAAGGTGTCCGAAAGCGTCATTGCCGAGTTTGCCTATGAAATACGCGTCCGCCCCGAAGCGGCTCATCGCAGCGATATAGTTGCCGACATCCCCGCCGGGATTGGCCTGCAAAGCCGGATAGCCGAGTGAATCCGTGGATATGGTATTGAAGTCTATAAGCAGATCTCCTGCCGAAACGGCTTTTATCATAACGCTCCTCCGTAAAATGGCACTTTTGTTCCTTATTTATTATAAATATTTTACCATTTGTTCCCGCCGTTTGCAATAGCGAAAGGTCAAATGGTATTAACGCGGATCATGTTGTTGTGATAATGCACGTATTACTGCCCTAATGAACCGGTTCGTTTTTGTTGAAAATGTACTTGCCAATCTCAAAAACGGATGTTATAATGCTTCCAACATCAAAATGCAAATTAACGCTGAAAAGGAGACTGCAAACATGGCAAAAAATCGTTATATCGGAGATTATCCGGTCATCGGCATCCGCCCCATTATCGACGGACGCGAAGGTCCCGTACAGCTTCGGCAGAGCCTCGAGGGGCAGGTCATGGAAATGGCCGAGGCGGCAAAGAAGCTGTTTGAAGAAAACCTTTGCTATTCCAACGGTGAACCGGTCAGGGTCGTTATAGCGAACCACAGCATCGGCCGCGTACCGGAATCCGCCGCCTGCGCGGAACAATTCCGCAAGGAAGGCGTTGCGATAACCCTGTCCGTCACCCCCTGCTGGTGCTACGGCTCCGAGACAATGGACACCGACCCGATGACGATCAAGGGCGTATGGGGCTTCAACGGGACGGAGCGTCCAGGCGCCGTGTATCTCGCCTCCGTGCTTGCTACCCACGCGCAGAAAGGGCTTCCCGCCTTCGGCATCTACGGTCATGAGGTTCAGGATCGTGATCAGGTCACGGATATTCCCTGCGACGTAAAAGAAAAGCTTCTCCGCTTTGCGCGCGCCGCGATAGCCGCCGCTACAATGCGCGGAAAGAGCTATCTCCAGATCGGCTCCGTCTGCATGGGTATAGGCGGCTCGATCATGGATCAGGCATTTATTGAGGAATATCTCGGTATGCGCGTCGAATCCGTTGACGAGGTGGAAATCCTCCGCCGCATGGAAGAGGGCATTTATGTGTCCGAAGAGGTGGAAAAGGCGCTTGCATGGACGAAGGAGCACTGCAAGGAAGGGCGCGACGACAATCCCGCCGAGGTCGAGTTCCTCGGTGAAAAGAGAAGGATCAGATTCACCGATGAGGAAAAGGAAAAGCAGTGGGAGTTCACTATAAAGATGTACTGCATCATCAAAGACCTCATTCAGGGCAACCCCAATCTGCCCGACGCCTTCGGTGAAGAAAAGCTTGGTCACAATGCTATCTGCGCCGGCTTCCAGGGACAGCGCCAGTGGACGGATCATTGGCCCAACTGCGACTATCCGGAAGCGGTTCTCAACTCCTCTTTCGACTTTACCGGCAAAAAGGAGCCTATGGTCTTTGCCACCGAAAACGATATACTCAACGGTCTCGGTATGCTCTTTATGGAGCTGCTCACCAACCGTGCGCAGATTTTCGCGGATGTGCGTACATATTGGTCCTGCGAGGCGACAAAGCGCGTCACCGGGTATGAGCTTGAGGGCAAAGCAAAGGAAAACGGCGGTATTATCCATCTGCTCAATTCCGGCGCGGCCTGTCTTGACGCCTGCGGCGAGTGCGTTGACGAAAACGGCGAACACATTATGAAGCGCTGGTTCGACGTGACCGACGAAGATATCAGGAAGATGACGGACGCTACCGTATGGTGCGAGGCGGGATTTGACAACTTCCGCGGCGGCGGCTTCTCAAGCCATTTTGTCACCCGCGCTGAGATGCCCGTTACCATGATACGCCTCAACCTCGTCAAAGGACTCGGCCCCGTGCTGCAAATCGCCGAGGGATGGACGGTCAATCTCCCCGACGAAGTGACCGACACGCTCATGGAGCGTACTAATCCCACATGGCCATGCACATGGTTCACCCCGCGCTGCGACGGCAAGGAAGGCAGTCCCTTCAAATCCGCATACGAAGTCATGCAGAACTGGGGCGCAAACCACGGCGCGATATCCTACGGTCATATAGGCGCCGATCTTATCACGCTCTGCTCCATGCTCCGTATCCCCGTGTGCATGCACAACGTTCCGGAAGAGAAGATATTCCGCCCCGCCGCTTGGAATGCGTTCGGCATGGACAAGGAAGGTCAGGATTACCGCGCCTGCGCCGCATACGGCCCTCTTTACAAAAATATCCGCGGTTGATCATTAAAGCAAAGGGCGGGTCTTGCCCCGCCCTCCGCTTGTCAAGAAAGTCCTTACGGGACTTTTCTGACCGCGCTTTCCGCCAGGCATTTTGAAAGCGTTCAGAATGCTGTTGCCCAAAGCCTTGATATATCAAGGCTTCCGACGGCGGTTTATAAAAAATAATCAGGAGTAAATTATGCTTAAAAACATTCCCCCGATACTGTCGTCCGAGCTGCTGGCAGCGCTCAATTCAATGGGGCATGGCGACCGCATCTGCATCGGTGACGGCAATTTCCCCGGTGAGTCAATGGCGAAGCCCAACAGCTGCGTCTTCATCCGTGCCGACGGTCACGGGATAAACGAGCTTCTGGACGCGATCTTGCAGGTCATCCCGCTCGACACCTATGTTGAGCACCCTGTTATGCTCATGGAGAAAATGGACTGCGACAGGGATCTCGTCATACCCGTGTGGGCGGATTATGAGAAAACCGTTGCAAAGCATGACGATCGCGGCGCCGCCGTAATAGGCCGCTATGAACGTTTTGAGTTTTACGATCAGGCGCGTACCTGTTACTGCATCCTCCAATCCGGCGAGACGGCTGTCTATGCCAATATAATTCTCCAGAAGGGCGTCATCAAGCTCTGATAACCCTTTCCGATCAAAGCGGCATAACCTTCGTCACGGAATTATCGTCCGGGCATGAAGAGACTGCGCGTGAAATCCGTTTCCGCGCAGTCTCTTTTTTACGGAGACTCCGCCGGCATCACGGCGCAGGGTCGCGTCCGGCTTATGCGGCCGCGAACACCGGCGGAAGAAAAATAAACCTTGCAGTTTGCAGGGCAATGTTGTATAATGTGCGAACAGTATAGGATATCCGGGTGTAGCGCAGTTGGTAGCGCGCGTGGTTTGGGAGTGCCGTGGTTGTATCCGGGATAGGATGAGGCGAAACGCCGCAAAGCCTTGTGACACCTGCATTTACGGGATTTATCCCGATTGCCGAAAGCGGCACAAAAGTGGCTTTGACCACAGGAGTGACCACAGACAGAAAAATCTTTCTTTTTACCCCTCGCCGTGATATTATGGCAAAAAAGTGAATATCCGGGTATAGCGAAGTTGGTATCGCGCCTGGTTTGGGAGTGCCGTGCCTGTATCCGAGGCGGGGTAGGCCGAAGCACCGGAAAGCTTTGCAGCGCCTGCACTTGCGGGATTCGATCAGCCGGTCAAAACAGGCGGAAAATCAGCATTGACCACATGACTGACCACAGTCGCAGCAAAACTTCAATTTCATAGCCGGGTGTAGCGCAGTTGGTAGCGCGGGTGGTTTGGGACCATCAGGTCGGGGGTTCGAGCCCCTCCACTCGGACCAAAAGCTCTCTGAAATCGCTGATTTCAGAGAGCTTTTCTTATTCCTTGTCTATTGCGGCGCAAAGGGTGAGGGGATAGCTGGTCTACCTCTCTTTTTCAAAGGAGCACTTATTTTCCTCTACTTGATTACCCCGTGGATGTTCTCCACCGCCAAGCCATTCACCTGTTGTTAACCAGATTTCATAATAGAATAACCATTCAACGGTCCATGGAACAATAGTATTCGCCAGTAGCTTATAGTTAGAAAATTCATATGCATGTCGATATAAACAAATCTCGACATATTTATTATCCGTATCTATAGAATATATGTGTGGAAAATCCTTCGTATCTAGATTTTGCAGCTCATCTCCCAATACTAGCACCTTAGGCCGAGTTCTAGGCTTGTATGTCATAAGCACAAACAGATATCACGGTGACGCTTTAAAAGCTGAATCACTTTTTGAAGTGGAGTGCGCATTTTATAAGTTGGCACTTTATCGATTTCCATCTCATTTTTGATTGCAAATTCACGCTTTTGATCCATCAGAATATCCATCATTCGCGTTTCAAACCAAGTATGATACGCATACGGATTGCTAAATTTTTCCTCGTACCATCCATCAGCTATCTTGTGAGTTAGCTTTATATCGGTGTGATATGGTTCGACGAAATATGTTGTTCGAGGTACACACGGAAGAATGTCCATGTGAAATTCTTCATATTGCATAGTCCAGCAGCGTTTACCTTCTTCCTCCAAAATGCGAGCATAAACTTTATGTTCTTTTAAGCGATTACCTACAATTTCTTTGATTTCTTGAAGCGGCAAATTTTGGCCATTACGTATATATCATTCCGCATTGTTCTAAAATAGCTGCTTCATGTCGGCTTTTCATGTCTAGAAGTACATGTTCAGTATATTTATCAGGAAATGCGTCAATTTCTTTGTGATGTGCTGGACACATCAGCATCAGATTACTAAACTGATTCGATAGTAGATGCGAACGGTTCGAATCGCCTCTTGGACCGTTGGGACTTGATGCAACAATATGGACAACATTTGATTTGTTAAACTCAGCTAACGTTAGTTCATCCTTAAACAAGTATTGATTGCACCCATCAAATTGGCAACGTCCAGCGGCGGCTGCGCATAATTGAAATATTATAAATGACTTGGGATCCGGTCCTCGACCATTTCTCTTTTTATCCATACAATTTACCATTCTAAGTAGAGTGTATCATCAAGGCTGACTTTTTGGTGAGCGATATCACTCGCACACCAAAAAGTCTTGGAAATCACTTTTCTTTTCGGATGCCCTTAAATGGAGTCCCATCCTGCTTGACATCCATGAAACGGCCGGTTTGAGCATCACGCTTAACCCAGCAGTCAGTCTTAGGGTTAAATGTCTGCGAACGTTGCTTAACAGCACCATTTCTATGCCCGTCACCCTTAGGGGGATTAGTTGCCATTAGATCACCTCCTCTTTCGTCGTTGCCTTATTATACCATATGCGTGTCGAAAAATCAATAAATTGAGTAAAATATTTTACTCTTGCAAAATTGAGTAAAACTCTTGAAAAAGCAAGTCGCGATTGCTATAATACCAGAATACAAACAAAAAAGGAGACTTATATATGCCACGTGCGATTGTAACTCCAGAACTTGCCGAAACACTTCGGAGTATTCGTTTAAAGAACAAAATACAGGCGAAGAATCTTGCTGCACATATAAAAAAAAGTCCTGCATTTATTTCAAAGTTGGAAAATGGTAATATTCAGACCATTGATACAAAAGAATTATATGATGTTTTACAATTTATTTCTGGGGAGAATGACTCTGCTGAGCTAGCAGAGCAGATATATGCATCACTCAAATTTAAGTATTCATCGAAGGAAATTGAGGAACAATTATGGTTTACCAATTATGATACAGTAGAGTGTCTTCTGCCAATACCAGAAGCCTTAGTTGATGATATGGTGATTCGACTTGAAAGGCTTGGGGTATCACGTTCGTATTTGAACATGAGAATAAATGCAAATGAAGCTTTACCTCCAGAAGACAGAAACAATGACTCGATTGAAGTTAATCAATGGTATCACCAAAATCGCATAGGCGGCGATGCACAAAGCATAAAAATAAAACTGACAGAACGACAGATGAACGCGATTCTCAATAAAGAGGTAGATGTTGCTCCATATGTGTTCGTTTTTTGCGTTTTATTCTATATTTTGAAGATTGAGAAATACGGGTATACGATTGATTTGCCAGATGATAAGAATAGTGAGCTTATGAGAATGACAACGGATATTCTGAACTCTCACAAATTTCTCTCTATATCCGAAAAAAACAATCTGCTTGCCGAAAAGGAATCGCAAGAAGAAATCAGCGAAATGCTAAGCTCGTTTGACAATGCTAACATAGAAATACTTGGAGATATTATATCTGGATTTGGATTTGCTTCAAATCATAACATAAAAACGACAAATGAGCAGCTTCAAGCATTCCGTCAAAATATGCATTGGGATTTGGGGTTTATGTTGAGGGTTATAAGTTTGAATTTTAAATCTATGGAAAAGGCGAGCTTTAGCAACAAAAAGGCTTTGCTTTTAGAAATAGAGGACCTGATTTCTAAATATGCACAGGCGTCTGAAATGTACAATATAGAAGAATATTAATTTAACGAACAACAAAATCGCTTGCTTGAGCGCAGTTTTTCGGTGATCAGGCCGGTGATTCGATTATGAGCTCTCCGCAATCTTAGCTTTCTTCTCTGAGATTGGCACACTCAATATTTACCTACATTCTTCGGTAAATATTGCGGGAGCAATTTTCACGTTGGGCTTACGTATGAGCTCCCTATAGAGCATGAAATCGGTTGTCTTTGGCTTCTCGTTTGCGACTGGGGCAATCTCCTGGATAGACACAAAAGAGCCCTTAAACGGTGCTGCTTTGCCGATACCGCGCCTACCTGTTTGCCTAAGATTCTCACTACAAACCCCTTAATATGGGTATAATAGTAAGGGAATTATCGCACAGCTTGTTGACTATTCCCTTATTATACGCTACAATTTAAGGGAAACCAAGCGGAGGTGAGGGAATGAGACCATTTAATTATTCAGCAATTAAGGAGCAGAAGTGGGATTCGGACATTCTGGGATTGATTGCTGCCATATACAAGGAAGCGGGTAAGCAGGAACTGTATTTGAAACAGTGCCCAGAAGAGCTCGAAAAACTCGTTGAAATCGCCAAGATACAGAGCACAGAAGCATCGAATGCCATTGAGGGCATCGTTACCACGAACACAAGGATTCGGCAACTTGTTGAGGAGAAAACTGCGCCAAGGAACCGCGATGAACAGGAGATTGCGGGGTATCGCGATGTCTTGAGTATTATTCACGAAAACTTCGATGCGATTCCAATTACGCGTAACTACATCCTGCAGCTCCACAAAATACTGTACAGTCACATGAACAACCCGCTTGCTGGCAGTACCAAGAATGTACAGAACTATATTAGTGCCACCTATCCGGACGGCCATGTTGAGATTCTGTTTACACCGCTTGCTCCGTATGAAACCCCTGAAGCTCTGGACAGAATCTGCGAGGAATATAACCGTGTAATCGGAAATATGGAGATCGAACCGCTGATTGCTATCCCAGTTTTCATTCATGATTTCCTGTGTATCCATCCTTTCAATGACGGCAACGGAAGAATGAGTCGACTACTCACAACACTGCTTTTGTATCGGAGCGGATTTTTCGTAGGCAAGTATATTTCCCTTGAGTCTAAAATAGCAAAGAACAAAGATTTGTATTACGATGCACTTGCGCAGTCGCAGACTGGCTGGCATGAAGGCACGGAGGATATAGTTCCGTTCATCAAGTATTTGCTTGGGACAATTCTTGCCGCTTATAAAGACTTTGAGGATCGTGTGGCACTTGTGGAACCCAAACTGCCTGCACTTGAAATGGTACGCCGAGCAAGCAAAAATAAAATCGGCCGGTTCAACAAACAGACTATTCGTGAGCTTTGCCCGATGCTCAGCGACAGTTCTATCGAAGGGGCCTTGCGCAAGCTGGTCGCTGCCGGTGAGCTGAAAAAAGAAGGCAAAGGGAAAAACACCTGTTACTTCAGGTTGAATTAGTTTCCACCCCACAGAAATTGCTTCTCATTCATTGTCTATTGCGGCGTAGTAGGTGAGGTAGGTGTATCGGATTTTACTCAAAGAGATCGTAAAACCTCTCTTATTGCACCATAATGCTTACGAACAGAGAGTATCTATAGTTAAAAACAAGCCGGGGTGACACCTCGGCTTGCTTTTCTAAACCCGTTGTTTACTTTCTCGCTAATTTTAGATATATCATCTCCATCTGCACGGACGCCTCTACCGAAACTGAACTGGCACAGGCCATGATTGATGAAAACGGTGTTCAGTTTGAAACATTGGTAGGTAATGATGCTTTAGAAGAAGCATTCATTCAATATTGCGATGCGCTTCCCACTACCGTTTTTGTGGATTCTCAGGGTAATATCATTGGAACGCCTCAGACGGGTCTTCCCGGTGAAGATGTTGTTGCCGGATATTCGGCTCTGATCGATCAGGCACTGGAGATGATCGGAAAGGGCGCATAAGCAGATGAACGGGTTAGAAAAAAAGATTCGTCTCGTGAGGGCGGCGTTTTTTGCCGCCGCCCTTGCTTTCATTGCTTTAGGAATCCTGAGAGAGGAGCACTTGGTCGTGTTGAAGAAAGCCGTCAACATTTGTCTGGAGTGCATTGGTATTGGATGATGAAACGTAGAAATCAAAAACAGCAGTCCCGTTTCCGGCTTTTGATTCAGCTGATGGCAGCAGCACTATTCAATGGCTACTTCATGGGATTTGCGAAAGGAAAAATCTTTACCGGTGCAAGCAAGATGGCGTGTCTTCCGGTATTGAACTGCTACTCCTGTCCGGGTGCATTGGGTTCCTGCCCTATCGGGGCATTGCAAGCGGTTTTGGGCGGAAATAAACATAATTTTTCCTTTTATGTGCTCGGCACGATCATGCTGTTCGGCGTCGTACTGGGCAGATTGATTTGCGGTTTTCTCTGTCCATTCGGCTTGGTGCAGGATCTGCTTCACAGAATTCCTCTGCCAAAGCTGCGAGTACCCAGACGGATAGACAAGCCACTGCGGTATGTAAAATATTTGATGTTGCTCTTATTTGTCATCTTGATGCCTATTTTTCTTGTCAATCAGTTTGGCATTGCACCACCCTATTTCTGCAAATGGATTTGTCCGGCTGGCATTTTGGAGGGGGCCTTCCCTCTGGTTGCCAAAAACGAGAGTATCCGTGCTGGTCTTGGCTTTCTGTTTGACTGGAAACTGGCGGTTTTGATTCTTGTACTTCTTGCGTCAATCTTTATTTACAGGCCGTTCTGCAAATATCTATGCCCCCTGGGGGGATTTTATGGCTTATTCAACCGCTTCGCTTTTTATCGGTTATACGTTGACAAAAGTCTTTGTGTAAACTGCAAGCAATGTGAGCGCCACTGTCCCATGCAAGTTGAGGTGCTCAAGGATATCAACAGTGCAGAATGTATTCGCTGCGGGAAGTGCAAAAGTATCTGCCCTACACAGGCAATCCAGGGCGGATTTCTCAAAAAAACTCCTGTATCAGAAAAATCATCTAAATATGATGATTTTTCTAAGCCAAAAAACGATTTATAACAAATGAACGGAACCGGTTGATGAAAAAATATGATGCCTTTCAACTGAAACTATGGATGAAACTATGGAATCGATTTTGAACGTTAAAAATCTGGAAAAATACTATGGATCAAAGGGGAATATCACCCATGCCGTGGGTGGCATCAGCTTTTCCGTGGAGAAAGGCGAGTTTATGGGTGTTATGGGTGCTTCCGGCAGTGGAAAAACCACGCTGCTCAACTGCATTTCTACCATCGACCGTGCAACAGCCGGTCATATCCATATTGACGGCAGGGATGTGACCGCTATGCGGGAAAAAGAGATGTCCCGCTTTCGCAGAGAAAAGCTGGGATTTATCTTTCAGGACTTTAATCTGCTGGACACCATGACAGCTTATGAGAATATTGCTCTGGCGCTGACGATTCTGCACACCCCTGCGTCCAGTGTGAACAAAATGGTCTGCCATGCAGCAAAGATGCTGAACATCACGGATGTACTGCAAAAATATCCCTACCAAATGTCTGGCGGTCAGAAGCAGCGTGTGGCAGCAGCGAGAGCGATGGTGACCAAACCCACCCTGATTCTTGCGGACGAACCCACCGGCGCTTTGGATTCCAAATCGGCCAAAATGCTTCTGGAAAGCCTTGTGCTGCTGAACCGGGAAGCCGAGGCTACCATTCTGATGGTAACGCATGATGCATTTTCTGCCAGCTATTGCCGTCGCATCCTGTTCCTGCGGGACGGAAAGCTGTTTCATGAGCTGGTACGGGGAGAGGAAAGCCGCAAAGAGTTTTTCGACCGTATCGTAGAGGTGGTTGCCCTGTTGGGGGGTGAACTGAATGCTGAGTAAACTTGCTTTTCGCAATGTAAGGCAGAGTTTCCGAGACTATTCCGTGTATTTTTTTACGCTGGTTATGGGCGTCTGCGTATTTTACCTTTTTAATTCTATTTACGCTCAGCAGGAACTGATGGAAGTGACGCAGACATCCAATCAGTCCATGCAGCTGTTGCAGCGAGTGCTTTCTGGCATTTCTGTATTTGTTGCAATTGTGCTTGGTTTTCTGATTGTGTACGCCAACCGATTTTTTATCCGCCGCAGAAAAAAAGAGCTTGGCATCTATCTGACACTTGGGATGAACCGTGGCAGCATCTCTCTGATCCTGGTGCTGGAAACCTGTCTGCTGGCTCTGGCTGCACTGGTGGTGGGATTGGTTTTGGGCGTATTGGGGTCTCAGGTCATGTCTGTCTTTACCGCCAAAATATTTGAGGCAGATCTGACAGGGCACCGGTTCGTATTTTCCCTTGAGGCGACTGAAAAAAGCATACTGTATTTTGGAATCATTTTTCTCGTTGTGCTGTTATTTAATGTGTATACAGTTGGGAAATGCAAGTTGATCGATTTGCTGTATGGCGGACGGCGAAATGAACGTCAGGTATTTCCTTCCACGGTGCTGTCTGGCGTGTTGTTTGCCGTATCTGTTGTATTTCTTGTCACAGCCTATGTGATGATTCTTCACAATGGATTACTCAATTTTAACATCTGGTTTGTGCTTTCTTTGATTTTGGGTATTTTGGGCACCCTGCTGTTTTATTTCTCTCTGGCAGGTCTGCTGACGGCATTGCTACAGCGGTGGAAGAACTTCTATTTCCGGGGATTAAACCTGTTTGTCCTGCGTCAGTTAAGCAATAAGATCAACACCAATTTTATTTCCGTTTCCGTGGTCAGTCTGACTCTTTTGTTGGTCATAGGCATTTTCTCCAGTGGATACAGCCTGCAAAATGCACTTTCCAAAGACTTGCGAAAGGCTGTGCCCTATGATTTTTCTCTTTGTGCCTATACCGTTGACGAAACAGACGTACCATCCATAGCAGAGCATTTGCCCGCTGACCTGCTGTCAAACCAGGGCATTGATGACTACGAAGAATTTGCTGTATATCAGTCGAATGCAACTTACGGCCAATTCGGAGTGGAGTTTGACAGTGACTCTTATGGAATGAGAGACGATATGTTTGTGCGATTCGTTCCGCTGAGCAGCTATAATGCTGCCTTACGCCTTGCCGGAAAGGATATAGTTGACTTGCAGGAATCCGAGTACCTCATTTCGGTAGCGGAACCGGAATATCTCTTGCCTGCAGCAGCGCAGCTGCTGGAACAAAATATTACCATTTCTATCGATGAGGTTACGCTGTCTCCGGTCGGGATTGCAGACTACTCTATAGCGAATGGTTCCCTGGGACTGTTTCTGATCGTGGAAGATAATCTGTTAAAGGAATATCCTGTCATCCTACGGATATTGAACATCCAATGTAGGGGCGAGTCTGCTGAGGAAGCTATGGCGAGAGAATTGGATGAATACTTGCAGGAGGTATATGCTTCTGGAAGTGAAAGCTACCCCGCTTTCTCCTTTTACGCCAGCCGTCTGAAACTGTATACGCAGTCTGTGACCACCAAAGCTTTGTTTTCCTTCCTGGGAATTTATCTCGGCTTCGTATTCATGATCGTAAGTGCTGCAATTCTGTCCATCCAGCAGCTCAGCGAGGCTGCTGACAACCGGGAACGTTATTTGTTGCTCCAAAAATTGGGGGTGGAACGTCGGATGATTCATCGAGCACTGTTTACACAGATATTGTGTTACTTCTTGTTTCCGCTCCTATTGGCAATCATTCATTCGGCGGTGGGTCTGACTGCGGCTAATGAAGTGATTGCTCTGTTCGGTAAGGTTGATGTCCGGGCCAGTCTCGCTGCTACCAGTGCTTTTCTCGTAGTGATTTACGGCATATATTTTTATCTGACGTATACCGGCAGTAAAGCCATGCTTCGGAAAGACTGAGCCATAACGGTATTCCTTGATGAGAAACAATTCTAATTGCAGAATAAATGGTTTGAAAGTTGTTGGGAACCTTAAAAATGGAGGTTCTCAGCAACTTTTTCTTTTGACAGATAAGTTCTGTCAAGTGCTCTGAATTGTGAAAAGAATTTAGGATTTGTTGATTGACTGTTTCTTATGAATAAGTTTTCATACCCTTTGATTGTTGATATTGTTCAATGTGGGTGAAAATACCCTTGACAAATCTCTTTCCACTCAGAGTTACAATACGACCACTTGAAACGAGAAACGCTTCCTGCCCGACACCGGTGAGAGCTCACCGGGAACCGGACGGGAAGCGTTTTTGACCACATAGATTACCACAGACAACGTCGGAGCACACGGAAACAGCGGAATTAAGAGCACCAAAGAGTAACTTTAACGGAACAAAAGCGGCTAAAAATTGCTATAAATAAGCAGAAAAAGTATTATTGCACCTTTTGGGACCATGAGGCCGCAGGTTCGACCCCTGTCACTCGGACCATAAGTCCACCGTAATTTTGATAGAATTACGGTGGACTTTTTCTATGCCCGAAA
>UROG01000029.1 GCA_900549485.1 uncultured Eubacteriales bacterium | reverse complement strand
ACGTATTTCAAGGACGATAACGCAGAGAAAGGGCAAAAAATCATGGCTGAGGCGGTGTTCGGATAATCCCCCTTATGCTTATCTGTATATGTAGTTTTTGGCAACATATCTGGGAGGGATGACCGGGATCTGGAGGAAGGAGTCATACTTTCCGCCGGAATGGATAATGTGATTGCCGCGGTTGTCCGGCATCCAGACAAGTCTCTCAAACCAGCCCGGCTCGCGGATATAGCGCCCTGCGACCTGAACGCGTATCTGCTGTCCCTCGTGCCAGATCTTGCTGTGCGGGACTATCTCAATGTCAACGGGAACGATCTCGCCCGGCTTGAGCTTTTCTTCGACCGTGTGCGCCTGAACAGGCTGAAAATCGGTGGAGAGTTTCGGATCAAGCTTCCTGTGAGATACTCTCATCTTGCCCCATGCGCCGGGGTGCGGCTCGCCGAGAACGTAGGTCGGGAGGAAATTGCCCTGCTCGTCAAGCTTCTGGATATTGATGAACAGATCCATATCATCATGGCCGTCGGCCTCGACCCAGAGACGGAGCTTCATGAAGCCGGTGATCTCGGTATCCTCGGTAAAGGTATAATCGAAGTTGGCAACGCCGGTCTGTCCGTCATAGGAGAAGCTGCTCTCCTTCTCGACGGGCGTCTCAAGCTGCATGGCGTTGTTTTCCGCGTCGATGTAGAGCTTCTTGTACTGCGTGCGCGGCAGCGGGAACGCCTCTTCTGCACGGTTTGTCTGGAAATCGCAGTCGTATGCGTCCATGACCTCTATGCGCACCTTCGGGGTGAACTCCCAGCCGTTGCGTATCTCTCTGAGATATCTGTCAAAGAAAAGCTTCATATCCTGAAGCCCCGCCGGACAGTACTGATCGGGCCACTCAAAGTCGCGGTGGATGCGTATCCACTTCCTGCGTGATTTTATCTTACGGAAAGCGTTGACCGAGCCGCGCAGATGCATATGGCTCCAGCTGCCGGTAGTATACACGGGAATGGTTATCTTCGTGAAATCGGGTATTTTATCCTGCCAATACGGGTTCATCAGGGGGTACTTCTTCGCCATTGCCAGCATATCGTCTATGTAACCGGTGCCGACGGTGCGCGCAACAATGCCCTCGGGGAAGTCGAGCGCGGGGATGCCGCCTTCAAAAATGGACTCACGGTAGATATCGGAAGTGCCTTCCCACGGGCAGATCGCTTTGAGGTGAGGCGGCTGCTGCGCCGCAATGCGCCACTGCACCATGGCGATGGCGGAGTTGCCGGCAAGACCGACGTTGCCGTTGCACCAATACTGTTGCGCCGCCCACTCGATGAAGTCGTAGCCGTCCTGACCATCGCGGGTGCCGAAAAGATGCAGGTTGCCCTCGGAATGACCTGAGCCGCGGGCATCGACGTTGGCGACGGCGTAGCCGTGCCTGCACCAGAACGCGGGATCGGGAGATTCGTGCTTGGCAAGGGTGGAAAACGCCTGAGGCGGAACGCCCATTATTTTCCAATCGTCAATGCCCTCGCCGGGGCGCTTGCCGAAAAAGCCCCACGATATGAGCAGTGGAACCTTTTCCTCGGTATCGGGACGGAATATATCCGCATAAATGGTCACGCCGTCGCGCATCTTGACCGCAACATCCTGCATACAAAGTATGCGCCCTTCTTCCTGCGCGATATATGTGCGCGGGTTGAACGGAGGACAATACTGATAGTTGCCGCCGAGGTGCTCGTTCGTGCTCATGTTGTACTGTTCGCACATTGCCTGAAGCTGTTCCTGCGTGGCAGGCTGCTTCATGCGGCGGTAGTAGGCTTCGACCTCGCCGCCGGCAAACTTGTCCATCTGGACAAGCACATCGGCAGTCTTGCTGTCGTCTACTTTATATTGGTTTTTATTTTCTGCCATTTATATTCTCCCGCTCTGATCAGCCGTTGCAAAGATTGTCAAGGAACTGTACGCCCTGCGCTATGGACAGCGCACGACGGAACTTCATGAAGTCAATATCCACATCCAGCTTGTCCTCGAGATAGGCGATGAGGACAACGATAGTGGCGGACTTCATGCCCAGATCCTTTATAGGCTCGGTCTCGTCGGTAATAGAGGCTGGGTCAACGCCGCAAAGCTCAGCAATCTTATTGACCAGAATTTCTCTTATTTCGTCCATGTTTATACTCTCCTTTTTGAATATTCTATCGAATTTGTTTATTATTATATTACACAATGCGCATCGCTGCAATAAAGCCGTCTTCCATCGCCTTGACGACCTTGCTTGCTTTGTCGCAGTCGCCTATAACGAAGCACTGCTTATCTCCGCAGGCGGCCTTGAGACGTTCGGCAAGCGCCGTCTTCGCCTTCATGCCGAGAGCGTAAATAACGGTATCCGCAGGGATAAAGCCGGGTACGTCGTTTTCATCAAGCGTCCTGACGCCGTCCGGTGTGATCTCCGTGCAGCGAACGCCCGCTATCGTCGTAAGGCACTTGGCCATCTCGTCCATAAGTCCGATCCAATGCATTTTGTATGCGTCCTTGGCAAACTTCGCGTTTCTGCCGACTATGGTGACGTCCTTGCCCATTTTCGCAAGGTTAAGGCCGCTCTCGCATCCGACAAGACCGCCGCCGACTATGACGACTCTCTGACCTATATTGCCCAAGTCGTCAAAGTATATGTCAAGCGCCTTGTGCGCGTGTTCTATGCCGGGGATCGCGGGAACAGTAGGCTCAGAGCCGACTGCAATGACAACTGCGTCGGGGGCAAAGTCCGCGATATATTTTTCATCGGCTCTCGTGTTGAGAAGCACGTCTATATTGCGTCTGAGCACACGGCGCTTCATAAGCTCCTTGAATTCATGCAGATCGGTCTTGTAAAGATCTCTGTCTGTGAAGTTCAGAAGACCGCCGAGACGGTCGGAAGCCTCAACAAGCGTGACGCGGTGGCCGCGGTCGTGCGCTATGACCGCCGCCTGCATACCGGCGACGCCGCCGCCGATAACAAGCACCTTGCGGCTGTCCTTCGGGAGCGGAAAACTGTCGAGCGGGATGCCGAGGTCGTTGAGCGGGTTGATGGTGCATTGGAGACGCGGCATTACGTTATGGTTCTCCTCAAGCACGTCCTCCTTCGGGCCTGGGAAGCAGCAGTGGCAGCGCAGGCATTTTGCAATGTCGTCCTCGCAGCCGTTGAGCGCCTTGAAGGCCCACGCCGGGTCCGCGCTGAGTGCGCGTCCGAGAGCTACCATATCGCACTTTCCGTCCGCGATGAGCGAATCGGCAAAGGCGGGATCGTTTATACCACCTACGACGGCGACAGGAAGCTTCGTATACTTTTTGATAATAGCCGCCGCAGGTGCATTGCAGCCCTTGGGCTGGAACATGGTGGAAAACTCCATGCTGTGTATGGGGTCATGATAAAGACCGACGGAAACATGAATGAAGTCGGCAACATCGTCCAGCATCGCGCAAAAGCGGCCCACTTCGTCAGGCTCCATACCGCCCTCCGCCATTTCCGAGCCGGACACGCGAACTTCGATTATGAAATCCTTGCCGCAGCGCTCTCTGACGGTCCTGATGACCTTCAGGGGAAATTTTGCCCTGTTTTCCAGCGTTCCGCCATATTCGTCCGTGCGGTGGTTATCCCGGAGAGAGAGGAACTGGTTGAGCAGCCAGCCATGACCGGCGTGCAGAAGTACGCCGTCAAACCCGGCGCGTTTCATGAACTCCGCCGCCGTTGCAAAGCTCTCGCATACCTCGTCCATTTTTGCCTCGTCCATGCCCACGACCTGTACACCGTCGGAGCGGGTAAAGCTTACGGGGCCGATCGGATAGCCTTTGTCAAGGTGCGCTCTCGCATTGCCTGCGTGGCTCAGCTCTATGAGCGCGAACGCGCCGTTATCCTTTATCGCTTTTGCGTACTTGCTGAATGCAACAAACGAGGGCGCTTTATCCATTGCGGCATAATCCGTCTCCGGTTCATTTTCACGGTTGGCGTGGAGAAAATCCACGGAGGTTTCGCCGACGCAGACCTCTGCGCAGCCGCCCTTTGCGCGCAGTCCCGCAAGCCATTGCGTACGGGGTACCGCGTCGCCGTCGGGGGCAAAGCGGCCGCGGCCGAGAGGGGCGGCGATTATCCGGTTTTTATAGACATGGCTGCCTATATTGATAGGCTGAGCCAGATGGGTAAACTGATACATTGTTATTTTCCTTTCATGTGAGACCTGACTACGGTCGAACCTCTGACCGTATTTTACCGTGATATGCGGGCATTTCGCAATACCCGCATATCATCTGTTAAAAGGGATTCTATCTCCGTCTGATAGCGTGCTCAGCTATGAAACCGCGCAGCGCTGTCAGATGGGCCATGCCGCAATGCCAGGGAAGACAAGCACCAGCACCGCGTATATGACAACTATAATGCTGGGGATAAGAACGGTGTTTACAAAGATGTACTTATAAGCTTCCTTGTGGTTGGAGCCGGTGAGATTAAGAGAGATAATAACGCCGGAGTTTGTGGGAAGCGTATCGAGCGTCGCGCCGGTGAGGGTCGCCGCACGGTGGATAACGGCCGCGGGAACACCGCTTGCAAGGAACGTGGATGCAAATGCTTCCATTGCGGCGGTAATGCCGGCTGTTGCGCTGTTACCGACACCGGTCATAACCGCAACGGCAACAATGATGACCACGACGGGATTGATGCTGTCGTTATTGGCTACGAAGCTGATGAGGTTGGAGAAAACGGGGGTAGCCATTGCAACCTTTGCAAAGCCCATAAGTGCGCCGAAGTTAAGCACTGTGCGGGCGGCGTTGGTAACGCCGGTGTTAAGCGCCTTGGAAACATCGGGTATATACTTCCAGAACAGTACCACGGACAGCACAGCGCCGACAAAGAGGGAAATTTCAATGGCAAGCGAAAGGATATTGAAGCATACGAAAATGGAAAGCAGGGGAATGAAGGCCAGCCATGCGGGAGGGCACTTCTCTCTCTCAAAAACAGACTTCTTGAGTACTTCGTTGTCCTGGAACGTCTCACCGGCGGCAACGGATTTTTCAATGGCCTTGGTGGTGTACAGGAGTATAAGCACAAAGCCTATCGCGCAGGCGATGAAGCCGGGAAGTGCGCTTGCCATGGGGTGGGTATCAAGATACTTGGTGGGGATGATGTTGTAGTTCTGGGCGGCGCCGGGGAGGATATTTGCAAGAGGACCGCTCATAACGAGTACGGGAACGAATTTTGCGTGCCAATTGTACTCACGGCAGAACGCCGCACAGATGGGAACGGTCAGGAATATGAGAACGAGGGTGTCAACGCCGAAGTAGCCGAGGCCGACGGTGATGACCATGACGCACAGGACGCTGACAAGGGTCTTGGTCTTGGGGTTTTCGGTTTTGATATGCGTGGAAAAGAAGCGCACAAGGCTGTACGCGGCGCCGGAGGCATCATACAGTGCGCCGACAATTGCGCCGAAGATGAAGATAGCGCCGAGAATGCCTATCATCTGGCCGAAGCGCGTCATGTAAACGCCGGTAAAGGTTTCGACAAGATTCATTCCGCTCGTAAGTGCAATAAGCAGCGAGCAGAGAATAGTCATTATGACAACGTTAAGTCCCTTGTAAACAAGGTACATCAAAAGGGCGACCGATAAGAGAAGACCTATTATTCCTATTGTTGTACTCATTTTTTATCCTTCTTTTCTCTTTTTAAAAATTGTTTTCTATGTACTGCGCGGCACGTTCCGCCGCGATCCTGCCGGTGTTGAGCGCAAAGCCCATCGTGTTGCCGGGCAGAAGGTAAAGATATGTGCCGTTGTAGATGTCGCACGCATCAACGCCCGCGGCGTAAAGACCGGGTATGGGCTTGTTCTCCGTGTCGAGCACCTGTGTCTTGTAGTTTATCTTTATGCCGCCGAGTGAGCCGTAGGCGCGTCCGGAAAGCATGATCGCAATATACCTGCCGCGAATGGGGCGCATGTACTTGCGGTTCTTGCCGAAAAGCTCATCGTACTTCTCCGCCGCCATTTCGTTGTATTCCTTGAGGGCAGCTTTGAGATTTTCATAGTCTATGCCGAAATGATTTGCGATCTCCTCAAGATTCTCGGAAATGCAGATCTGGTCGGGGCATTGCTCAAGGGCTATCTTTGACTGCTCATCGAACATTTTCGCATGATCGCCGGGACGGACGACTGCGGGATAGTCAAGGCCGTTACGCTTGTACTCCTTGAGTATCTCCTCGCTGAACAGCACGAACGCCTTGCGCCCTGTCTGACGGTCAACCGCGTTGAGCGCCTCTGCGGGGTTTTCAATAAGTGCTTCATCAAAGAAGCGTTCTCCCTCAAGGTTGACTATCATATGCGGCTGGAGACAGCAAGTGTTCACGCCGACGCACTCGGGATGCGGCAGCGTCGTGCCGACAAAGCGCTCCATTGTGACCTTGCCCTTTGCACCGCCGACCGCCCAGACCATTTTAAGACCGTCGCCGACAAGACCGGGAACGCGAAAATTGAACATATCCTTGCCGTAGGTATATCCGGCATACTCCTTGAGCATTTCCGGGCTGTCGCCGATACCGCCTGTCGCAACGATGACCGCCTTGGCATTGCAGCGTATCTCCTCGCCGTTTTTGTCTACGGCGATAAGTCCCGTTACCCTGCCGTCCTCGCGTATAAGCTCACGCACGGGAGTTTCATAGTACATTTCGACGCCTACGTCCTCCGCACGTTCAGCCATGCGCTTTGTCATGAACGCCGCTGTTCTTGCACCCGGAGGTCCGCCTCCCTCGGGCTTGACACGATGCCATGTGTAATACGAATGAGGGTAGTAGCGGCAGGGTACTTCAAATTCCACGCCCATATCGGTCAGCCAGTCAATGGTATCTGCCGATTTCCAGAAATATTCTCTCAGAAGACGTGCATCGATCGTCCAATGGGTATAATTAAGCTGTATTCTGAGGGCTTCTTCCTTGGTGAGCGTGTACATGTTCGCCTTTTGCAGCTTGGTTTCCACGCCGAACGGGCCGACCGCAATATTGGCCGTACCGCCGGCTATCGCCGCCTTTTCAAATGCAACGACCTGCTGCCCCTCCTCCGCTGCCTGAATGGCTGCGGCAAGTCCTGCCGGACCCAGCGCAACTACGGCAATATCGGTTTCAATGGTTCTCATTTTCATACTCCTTTCTTAATTTCTTTACTTTTTATATTTGAGTGCGGTAAAGCATTGCTCACTTTTTCCATGTGCCTACGGGGATAGGCTCTTTCGGGGTTTTCGGCTTGAGCGCCCCCGCTCTCACCACAGCCCCCGCCGGGCAAACATCCATGCAGCGTCCGCATTTGACACACTCCGGTCTGTCAACCACGTGTATCTCACCGCTGTCGCCCATTATTGCACCGGCAGGACACGCCTTGCCGCATTCTCCGCAGCCGATGCACTGTGCGGGAAGTATATGATAGGTTATATATCCCCTGCACACGAGCGCCGCACATTTTTTTCGGCGTATATGCTGCTCAAATTGTTCCGCATTTTCCGCCATATATTTTTTAATTGCGCCGCCTAACTCTACGCCGTAGCGGCACGCGGACAGCTTTTCAAGCCCGTCTGCGATATAGAGGTAGTTATCCAACTCCTCCGCCGACGCTTCGCCCTCAGTTATAGCCTTTGTGAGCGTTCTGAGCTGCCGACTGCCGAGACGGCACACCTCGCACTCGCCGCAGGACTGTGCGCAAGCCGTTTCCAGCGCCTCAAGCAGATGATGCACAGCGCACTCTCCCTCTGACGGCGGCGTAATGCACCCGCGCCACTCGCACCCGTCAAGCGGCGCTATATCATTGTTGGCGGCACCGGCGGCGCTGCTTCCGCCGGCGCCCTCTTTCTTATAATCCGTCCAGATGCGCTCTGGCGCGATAGCGGCTCTCAGATCGCATTGCAGACAGCGTGACGCCTCTTGCTTTGCTTCTTCGGCGCTGAACGGACAATGCCCTGTTTTTTCCGTCCTTTTCAACGCCGCAAATCCGGCGCACTTGCCTATCAGCGCTTCCCGGTTGTCCGTGCCGGTTCTCACCGTAGGTACACACTCCTGCCCGAGATATTCCGTGACCGCGTCTGCCGCACGGTGTCCCGAAGCAATGGCCTCAACGACCGACTTTGTGCCTGTCACGGCATCTCCGGCGGCAAACACGCCTGCTGCGGCGGTCTTTGCCCCATCCGTGCGGATAAACCCGCGCTCGTTCATTTCAAGCCCTATATCGCCGCACTTCTGCCCGATGGCGAAAATCACAATATCCGCCGGTACCGTCCGGCTTTCTGCGGCTTCATCGCGCATATACGTGCTCTTCCCGCCGCTTGTCTCCTCTTTCAGCCCAGCAATCGTGACCCCGTTGGTCTTGGCCGTGCCGGAAATGGCGGTAAAGTCCACCGGCGCAACGATCTCCACGCCCTCGCTCTTTGCTTTCGTCAGTTCTTCCCTGTCACAGCGAAGGTGAGCTTCAGGCTTTCTTGCGATAACGCGCACATGCTCCGCGCCAAGACGCACCGCCGTGCGTGCGCAGTCAAACGCGACATTTCCGCCGCCGATGACTGCAACGCTGCCTTTTATCTCCACCAGTGCGCCGCTGCGCACGGCATGGAGAAATTCAATGCTCGTCGTCACGCCGTCAAGGGAAGCTCCATCCACCGGCGGGACGCTCCCGCGTGCCGCGCCGACCGCAGCGATTACGGCGTCATATCCGCCTTTCAGCAGTTCCGCTGCTGAATCAGCTGCACATCCGGTTTTTATCTCAACGCCGACCGCTTCTATATCTGCAATCTCGAGTCGTACAAGCTCAAGCGGCAGTCTGTACTCCGGGATGCCGTAGCGCAGCATTCCACCCGCCTCAGCGTTCTTTTCATATACGGTGACGGCGTTGCCGCGCAGCGCAAGGTCAAATGCCGCAGTAAGTCCTGCGGAACCCGCGCCGATGACCGCGACGCGCTTTCCCGTCGGCTCATGGCGTATGAGCTTTTCTTTCCAGCTGCCGTTCTCGGCAAGCGCTGCCGTTTTTTTCAGCTCACGCACGGAAACCGCACCGTTCACCATGCCTCGCCGGCATGCCTCTTCGCAGAAGTGCCTGCAAACATAGCCCAGAGAGCCTGGAAAAGCGACTTTTTCTCTTATCGTGTTTACGGCAAGCTGCAACTCGCCGTTTTTTATATGTCTGACATAGCGGGGAATATCCACGTGCGCAGGGCATTTCGCCGAACATGGGATAAGCGCGGCCTCACGCGTCGGCGCGTCTGCGTCAAGTGCGCCCTCTTTGTCACGCAGCGCACCGGTTGGGCATACCTCGACACAGGCGCCGCAGAAACGGCAGTCGGTGTCCGTCAGAAGCTCTTCAGAAGGCGCGACGATAACGTCGTTGTGTGCGTCGCGCTTATAGCGCATAACGCCCACGCCGCGTATATCGCGGCACACGCGCACACAACGCCCGCATTTGATGCAGCGGTACATATCATGCACGAAAAGCGGATTTTCACGGTTTACACCGAAATGCTTTTCAAGCGAGCGGAAGCGTCCGTTGCTTGCGCCGACATACTGTATGACCGATTGAAGCGTGCATTTGCCGAATACCGGACAGGACGAGCAGTCCTCCGGATGCTCGGAGAGGATAAGCTCCATCGTGATACGGCGCAGGCGGGATATTTCCTCCGATTCAGTAACGACGCTCATACCATCGCGGGCTTTCAGTGTACACGCACGCACACACTCCGCCGCCCCGTCGGTCTGCACAAGGCACAGTCCGCAGCCTCCGGTTGACGGAAGCATCGGGTGGCTGCAAAGATGCGGGATATAGATCCCATTGTCAAGGCACACGTTCAAAAGCGTGTCGGTATCGCGGCAAGCTATTTCTCTGCCGTTGACGGTTATGGTCACACTGCTCATATTGTTCCGCCCCTGTACTCAAGATTGTTAATTTTTTATGTTAAAAGCATAACATGTCTTGATTCATTTGTGAAATATGTTATAATTCTACTCAGTTATAACCATAAGTTATATGTAAACCGCTGCTGCACGGAGAACCTGTTATGATAACACAGCGTCTGAAGTATTTCGTAACACTCGCAAAGCTCAAAAACTACACAAAAGCGGCGCAGGAGCTGTACATAAGCCAGCCCGCGCTGAGCAAGCAGATAGTGTCGCTTGAGGAAAACCTCGGCGTAAAGCTGTTCGATCGCAACACGAAGCAGGTGCGTCTGACCTTTGCGGGAGAGGTGCTTTTCGAACAGGCAAAGCTTCTTATCGCGCAGGAGGAAAACATCCGCCACCAGCTGAACATCGCCAGCAAGGTCGAAAAGGTAAATCTTATCATCGGCAATTCCACTGGCTGGGGAACATACCACCTCCCCTATGTATTCAGCCGCCTTATTATCGAGTATCCGAACGTAAGCATATCTCTGCGCCAGTACAACTATTCCGTCATTCTGCAAAATCTGAGCCGTAAGCTCATTAATATCGCCATCGTGCGCGTATCCGATCTGACTCTGCTGCAAAATTACGACTACCGCGTCATCCACTCGTCGGGACTTGCCGCATTCACGAACAGCTCACACCGTTTCGCCCGAACCGATACCATACACTTCAGGGATCTCGTCAATGAAACGTTCGTCCAGCTCAAGGAGAGTATGAGTGCGCCGTTTATCAACGCCATGACACAGGTAACGATAAAAACCGGATGCGTCCCGAACATTGCCTTTGAGTACGACAATATTGAAAGTGTTTTCTTTATGCTCCGCACCGCACGCTATGTCGCCCTGCTCTCCGACGATATCAAGGCGGAAGGGCTGCACACCGCCGCGATAGTCGATTCTCAGCCGATCTTTTTGTGCGCAGTATGGAACAAAAACGATAACGATCCGTATATAAAAAATTTTCTCGATGCAATGGTCGGTGAAGTATCGGACAATACGCTGTCGGACCGCACCGCCGAAAACAATTGATGCTTCAAAAAACGAATGGGTCGTCCCTTATTGAGACAGCCCATTCGGCATTTTCATATATGATTCCGATTTTTTTCTGCTGTTCGGATGTTATCAGCCGCTAAACCGCGTCCTTCCGTACAGCGGCGTCCGGCGCTCTCCGCGGTGATCTCTGCGCCGCGCCGCTCAAAGCATCTGCGATTTTGCAAGACTGCGGTTTTTGTATTGAAGATCGCCGGTTACGTCCTTTATTATCTCTATCCCAGGCGGAAGCACCCCTACGTCCTCCCCGTTGAAGTACACGAACATTATTGCACGGTCGTCGGAAAACGGGTAGATATCTATCTCAAAACGCCGGTCACCAAGCGTAAAGCGGTACTTTGTCTTACGCACACTGTGCAGGGACATATCGCTTTCCATAAGGTGCGCAATATACTGCTTCTCACTTATGGGGCGCTCCGTTATCCAGCGTGTTCCGTCGTCGGCAATGCGCTTTTCGGTATAGAAATACAGATAATCACTGCCGTTCTTTTCCTGACGGATGCGGCGCACGATATTAAAGTTATTCGAGGTGAGATAGGTCTGCATCATCTCGGCGGGCACAGCGCCGTATTTGCTTATGAGCATATTGCAGTCAGGCTTTTCTATGAGGTATTTGCGCTTTGCGGACTGCGGCACACCAAGACCGATTATCGAATAGACAGCTGCGACGGCGCGGTTTATTTTATCTTCAAAATCAACGGAGTTGTCAATAACATAAACCTTCGGGTGCTTTGACCACGCTCTGAGCGTAAGATCGTCCTTTTCCCTTGCGACATTTACATCCTCATACCTTGCCGCATTGCCGAAATTGTACGCAAATTCCGCACCCTTTGCGCAGGTGACAAGATGCAGCACAGCGTCGTAACCGGCAAGTATCTCCTCCTCGGTTTTGCCGAAATGCGCAAGCGTCTTCACAAACTGCTCGTCGCTGATATACGCTTTGTCATCAAAAACGGCTCTGTCATATACGATGAGGACATTTTCCTCCGGCACAAGCTCCGCCGCTTTGAGGGCAAGCTTTTCCTTGTGCAGCTGATCATCAATGACAAAATACTGAAACTGCTCCATACTGACGCAGTTTCCGAACGGCTTTATGCCGAAGCCCGAAATAAGATCCGTGGCCGTTTCGGGAATGGTTATGACTTTCCAGCCGTCTTCCTGCTTGAATTCCTTCAGGATACGGCTTATAAGGGTGGTTTTCCCCGCGGCGGGGCCTCCTGTAAGAACAATACGCGTGATATTTTTCAATGCTTCTGCACTCCTGAATGTTCAAATAACAAATATGGGTTATTTTATCATTTTTGCGCTGCTTTTTCAATACTTTGCCGCAAAAAAATGCGTATTATATCTGTATATACATAGAGCGGGCTTCTGCTGTAAACGCACGCTTCACATACCGGAAATAAATATTTCTGCAAAAAGAAAAAAATGCAAAATAACACTTGACTTTTTTCCGATATCTGCTATAATCACTAATGCCTTAGATGTGGCACACAAAACAGGGTGAGGCGGTCTTAAATGCGATCGGAGCCTTGTAATATATGCGAGAGTGCTGGAACAGGTAGACAGGCACGTTTGAGGGGCGTGTGTCAACCGACGTGGGAGTTCAAGTCTCCTCTCTCGCACCAGGCTTGTCAGCCAATTTTGATGACACTGCTCCAAATGCAGTGTCATCAATGCTTTCCGGGCTTAAAAGGCTCGGAAATTTTTTTATTTTTCCATTGATGACAAACGCCGTTTTCAATGCAACTGAGGAGACTTGAACTACCCAAACCGGGTTTTGGGCCATTTTATCCCTTCATTGCCGCGGATTTCTGATAATCTTTTCGAGATTCCTCAAAAATAAATATCACAAAAATTCAAACGCCGGATTGTTGGTTTCGTAGAATCAACGATCCGGCGCTTTTTTATTTTCGGAGGCGGTTTTTGAGTTATGTAAACCTTGCATATTAAAAATAGCAAACAAGTCGGCAAAGCCGGAACTTTTGAGAAATCGAACGTTCCGGCCTTTTTTTCTTTCAAGGGGGGTATCAAATTGAAAAACTACGAAATCAAAAAGGCGTTCAAGAATCTGCCGGACGCTGGGCTGCCAGATAATGATACAGTAACGTGCCGTGAATTCGAGCAGTGCGATGGCTGTCATTATCCGGCGCATGGTTTTATTTGCTGGCACGGCGACGGCAAATGCCTGAGAACTGAAATGAGGGAGGTGCAAAAATGATCATTCAGGCGGAGCTGAGACGAAAGCAATCCGAATATGAGGGTGAGGCCTGTGTCGTTGACAAGGTCATTGAGCTGCCCGCCCAGCGATTTAAGCAGTTCAGTCGCGCTCTGCTGGCGGATTATGACTTCATCGCAGAGAACAAAAATGTCATCCAGTACGATGCAGATTCCCGCCACTGTATGCTAATTCTCGATACGGATGGACCAGACGGCTTTCTTGTAGACCCACAGGGGTATAACTACGCTCGGTACAGTGCCTTTGTTCCAAACGTCCGCAGTCTGCTAACGCCAGACGTGGAGATTGACCGGAGCTACCTTTCGTTAGCAGAGCCTTGGCGGGACGAGAGTCGGGATGAAATGATTCGTATGACATTGTGCGTCGATGGGAAGCCGGACTACACCCTCGTCCTCCCCGCTGACGAGAAATACCTAGATGCTGTGAAAGCTTACCTTGATATTGATGTCTTCGCGGACGCGATGATTGAAGATATTTACTTCAAAACACCTTACATTGGTGAGCTAATTTGCGACACAGATTGCCCTGCTGTAGAGGATTACAACGACTTTGCGGAAGCATTGGAGGGTATCTGGCAGGAAGATGGTATGCTCCTGACCTATGCCGCTGCGCTGGAGGCTGAGAAGCCGGAGACTCTGCGAGGAGCCTATGAGCTCCTGCATAATCTGGATAACTATCAGCGCATCGTAGACACATACGGTTATGGTCAGCAGCGCTTACAGGAAACGCTGGGATTGAACGATGAAGCCGTCTATGAGCTTGGCAGCTACATGGACTTTGAAAAGTATGGCGCTGACTGCATGGAAAATGACCATGTGATAGAAACAGAGTTCGGCCTGCTGCGGCGCTTAGACCCGCCATTCCCAGAGCAGATGCAGGGACAGCAGATGTTTTAGTAGACTTTACGGCAGATGTGCAGTATGTTTGCCGTTACCTAAAAGGAGGAATAAGAATTGGCTGTAGATGCAAGAACAGAAGAGTTTCATATACGTCCAACCCGCCCAGATGAGGCGGGCTTGTTTTATACCCAACACCCCTTGGAGGACGAACGGCTGATTGGCCGGGTCACCTTTGTGGGTGACGATGCGCAGGAGTTTACCGATGCGGAAGCCTTTCTCAAATGCATCCGGGAAGAACTGCCGTACTTCCCGACCACTGGCTTTCGTTGTGAGGTGCTAACCGACGATCCTGCCGTCCGCAAGCAAGTGGATGACATCTTCTATGACTTTTTCGGCGAGGAGAATCCTCACCATATAGAGGACTATCAAAACGAAACCAAACAGGATATGACTTTTGGAGGAGTGTGAATATGGACAGAAAAATGGTGAACTTTATCAAAGAGCAGTATCCGCCCGGCACCCGCATCCGGCTCAACTCAATGGAGTATCCCTATGCGCCTATTGCTCCCGGTACGGAGGGCGTGGTGGACTTTGTGGATGACATCGGTACCATCCACATGAAGTGGAATAACGGTAGGTCGCTTGGGATCGTCCCAGGTGAGGACAGCTTCTCGGTACTGCCGCCAAAGCTGACCACGTTCAAGCTATATATGCCCCTGACTGCGGAACTCTACGAAATAAGCAAGTACGGGGATTTGGAGTCTGAGGGCACCGAATTGGATGGCCGTGCATTGCGGAGTTATCAGGATCAGATCATGGCAGAGCTGATCAAAAGTCGTATGCCGGAGGAAACCGAGCGTGGACTCATGTACTGGTATGGTAAAGCTGACAGCGTAAATACTAAAGTACACTCCGCAGTCTTTACCGTGGAGGAACGTGACCGACAGCTCTGGGGTGTAGCCGAGTGCCGAGTTGCCGGTGCATTGAGTGCGGCAGAGCTGGATACCCTAAAAAAGTATATCACCGGTCAAGCTGCGGACGGCTGGGGCGAGCACTTTGAACAGTGTGAGATCCTTGTGGATGGCGGAAGTGAACTATATGTCCACCTCTGGAACTCCGACGATTGGAGCATCCAAACGGAGCAGGAATGTTTTACGCCGAAGCTGGCGGAGAGGCTGCCGGAGCTGTGTTTCTCCACCCTTCCCGGCACCGGTGCTCTCATCTGTATCAAACGAGGCGAGAGCGGCTACTACCCCAGTGATTGGAACACAGACGATCCCGCGCAGAACCGTGAGCTGGCCGATTACAACAACGAACGCCTTGGCGTTACACCCGCACAGGAGAACGCCATGAAAGTAGGTTCCATGTTTGGCTGGAGCGTTCCCGGTGCAGACCCAAGCTATTACGAACAGCCGCAAGGAGGGATGACCTTTGGATAAAAAGATATTCGGCGTCTATCTGGCAAAGCAGGATGCCCCAGACAGTGAAGCCAACGTTAGACTGAAATTGCCAGCCTCTCCGTGGGAGCTGCATGATGCAATGGACAAGGTGCAGCTTCAGGAAAATGAGGAGCTGTATCTGGAGGTGGACGATTATTACGGCTTTGAGTATCTTGCCCCGCATTTGGATGGATCAGACATCAGCCTGAATGAGTTGAACGAACTTGTCAGACAACTGGCAGCACTGGATGAGGTACAGGGAATTGCTTTTGAGGGACTACTCTCAATGGAGGTACAGAAGAAAATAAGCACCAACGGCGGCATCATCACGCTGCAAGATCTGCGAAATCTGGCAGCCAGCGCAAAAACCGACTGTTATCATATAGTGGATGCCGCAGATGATGCTGCTCTCGGCCGGTTTTACGCAGAGAACGATTTTATTCCCGAATTGGACGGAGTATCTGACAGCGTGTTTAAAATGCTGGACTTTGCCGGTATCGGAAGAATGATGCGCCAAGGTGAAAACGGTGTTTTCGTCGGAGGTTGTTATGTGCTGCAGGATGGCGAAATGACTGCCGCACCGCCCTGTTCCAGAGAGCTTCCTGAAAAGCCAAGATATCTCTTCCGCCTTACTCTTGGTCTGCACCCCGACCTTGAAGATGGCCGAACTGTCACGCTTACATTGCCTGCATCTGCTGAAGAATTGAAAAAGGCGCAGAGGCAGCTCGGCGCAGACAGCTGGGAGGGTGTTGTGGTTCTCGACTATGACGGGATCATCCCGCAGGCGGCAGAGTTTGCTGACCTGCCAGCGGAATTGGAGGCCTTCAACCATTTTGCAGAAGTTGTGGAGGCTATGCCTTCCCCTGAAAAGCAGATCCCGAAGCTCAAAGCGGTACTCAGTGCCGGTCAGTGCAGCAGCGTCGATCAGGCAATTTTACTTGCGGAGAGACTGGAGCATTTTAATCTTGACGCTAAGATAAAGACATACGCTGACCTCGTGTACGATGAGCTCGAAAACGTCATCGGCGGCAGACAAGCGGAGGAACTGCGCCAGTGCCTGGACATTGAGAAGTACGGCAGAATACTCCAGCAAGGCTACAACGCCGAGTTCACCGAGTACGGCATGGTAACACGCGATGACTTTCAGCCGATGGACGCCCCGTGGCAGGATGAGTCGGAGGTGATGGACATGCAGATTACATGAAAAAGACGAGCCTGTGTAAAAACAAGCTCGTCACTCTATTTCTTCGTCCATATCGTTGAACTCCGGGCAATCGAAAAACTCCGAGAGCGTAATATCCAGCGCGTCACATAGCTTCTTCAATGTGAACACACGCGGATTAGCCGTAACTCCGCTGACTATATCATGGACAGTGGACGCCGTGGTTCCGGCCATGCTGCAAAGCTTGCCCACAGTTATCCCGCGCTCATTGCACAGCTGCGTTATGCGCCGTGAAAACACTGTTCCCTCTTCCACAGTTCCACCTCCTCTTCGGAATACCGTAGAGATATTATCTGCGAAGAGAGCGAAAATTACATTCGGAATTCCGTAGACATTTGCAAAAACATGTGCTAAACTATAACAAATTCGGAATTCCGTAAGAATGGTGTGGGATCATGGAAGATAAATTAGAAAAAGCGTTCGGAGATTTTATAGACCGCAGAGAGTACGACGAGGCAAGCAACGCTATGCTTGCGCTGACTAGGAGCGCATTTATAGCCGGATGGAAAGCTGCGGGCGGAACCATGCCTGAGTCTCAGCCCGTGTTCACGATCATAGAGGGCAATAAGGAACACAAAAAATAATACCCAATGTTACAGCAGGGCCGTTTCCCGAAAAGAAGCGGCTCTGCTTTTCCATGCCCTTTTCCGGGAAGCGACGCCCGGAAAGGAATGCAATGAGAAAAGAACAGCTCTGCGTCTACCTATATAAAAATTGCAGAGGAAAGAAAAAGTGCGCAAGCGCAAAAGCCATCCGCTCTGACCTGCACATGAGCGAAAACGAGCTGCGCAAGCACGTCAATCGCCTTCGCCGTGAGTGTATCCCCATCGGCAGCAGTTCAAACGGCTATTACTTTGCCGAGACTGCCGCCGAAGTATACGACACAATCAAGAACCTCCGGCGCATACGCGACGGCATCGACGCTGCCATAACCGGACTTGAGTGCTCAATGATCAGCTTCCGGGGCGGTGACGGCGTCTGAAAAGCTTCATCCCGTGGGTCGGCGGCAAGGGCAAGCTCCTGTGGATCATAGAGCGCCTTGCCCCGGCTAACTACTCGCGCTTCATAGACGTGTTCGGCGGCAGCGGCACGGTGCTCATGAACCGGCCGATCAAGCGCGGCTGCATGGAGGTGTACAACGACTACAACTCAAATCTCACAAATCTGTTCTTCTGCGTGAAGGAACGCCCATTAGCACTTATAACCGAGCTTGGCTTTCTACCCCTCAACAGCCGGGACGACTTTGAAGTAATATCCCGGCAGCTAAAGTGTGAGGAGTTTGACGACGAGTATCTCGCAATAGAGCTGGAGCTGGCAGACAAATACTTCTCGCCGCTCCATGCCAAAGCCATAAAGGCGCTGCTCCTCAAGCGTGCCCAGCGCGGGAACATGCGCAGGGCCGCGAACTATTACAAGCTCATCCGTTACAGCTTCAGCGGCGCAGGCAAGTCCTTCGGCGGGAAACCCTGCAATATACGGAACTTCTTCGCGGACATCTGGCGATGTTCCCGGCGGCTCGAAAACGTGGTCATAGAGAACAAGGACTTTGAGAGTCTGCTGGCACAGTACGACCGCCCGGACGCGTTCTTCTACTGTGACCCGCCGTACTACAATGCCGAATGTTATGAAGTGGAGTTTCCCAAAAGAGACCATCTCAGGCTGTGCAGTGCCATCAAGCGCTGCCGCGGCTTTGCAATGGTCTCTTACAATTTCTGCGCCGAGATTTTGGACATTTACAAAGACTTCTACATATTCCGCACCAAGCGTCCGAACTCGATGTCCCAGACCGCGGGCAGCGAGTATGAAGAAGTCATCATCACGAACTTTGATCCTCTGCTCTGCACTTCGCAGCTCTCGATATTCACAAGAAGCTCAGACATGGGAGTCGAGCTTGTACACGAGCCGGAATTGCCTTGTGGTTTGACAGAGGACGGAAAGATTATTTTCAATAAAGATACGGAGGAAAGCCGATGAAATTTAAACTTTTGAAAAATGAACACGGAGCCGTTATTACCCATGTTGCGCTTGCACTGAGCGGCATAGAGCGTGAAGATGCCGCACAGCTTATAGTGTCTCCGCAGATGGCGCTCATCCTTAAAGACAAAATGAGTGTCAAGGAAATCATGACGGCAATATCCAGCATGGTTATGGTCGTCGGCAATCTTGCACACAGGCTCGTTGAAATGTGTGAGCCTCAGTGTGAGGACTGCGACTATGACTGCGTCTCCGAGCTGCTGAACAGCGCGGTGGATTCCGCCTGTATGGACATTGCAAAGCAGTACAGCTCCGGCGGTGAGCAGACTATGGATAATGCCTATGAAGCAGCAACGTCCGTAATCAATGGCTTTGTCATTGGCCACGGCTGTTTGAAAGAGTTGCTCAAGCAGTATATTGAGGAGGACGTCAGTGGCAAATAACGTTCCGCTTTACACTGCGTCTCGCGAGTATGCCAGGACGCACGATGAGATTCCGCTCTGGCGCGAGAGCATAAATGAGAACATACGCTGCAAACAGGCCATCGAGGACGCTATCCGACAGAGCTTCGACGGCATGCACCTTAAACCGGATTGCGCCGAGAGCGTTATACAAGAGTTCAGCTTCGACCGAGTAGAGTACGTCCTCGGCAATACTTTGCATCAGCTCAGCTATGACGGCAGGTTCAGTTGGTCAAATAAAGAATGGGGTGAAAACATTGAGATACCTGACGACCACCGCAATTGCGAATTCTGTGTCGGCTCTCATCCGGCAGTTCTGGACGGCTTCATCACCGAATACAGGAAGGCCGCAGAAGAGCAAAAGCAAGACTTCAAGCTCGACCTGTAACGCAGATAAGGAATTGTGCTCTGAGTTGGAGAAACGCATAGACCGAGAATTTGCGGAGTATGAGAATGCTATGACTGAGCACAGCGCGGCTTACGTCTTTGCCAAGTGCGGCGAAATAAATGCCATGTGTACCTGCTATAACCTGCTCACCATAAAGCTCGTTCAGGCAGCAGACATGCCCTGCATCGAGTACCTTGCCCGCTTCCGTCAGCCGCTCAAGGTCGTCTGTGATGAGTGGATAAAACTTGACCGCAAGCATGAGGAGGCATTCGATTCGATGCTTCAAGCTCTCATGGAATCCGGCTCGGCAGAGAGCCGCAGCGATTTTGACCCGGACTGGGTCGTCAAACACTGCTCTCAGGCTATGCACTGAGAGCTATTTTCATATAGGAGGAAAAACAAATGCGCAGAAAAAAGATATATTCAGTACTCATCATGACGGCGGTGTTTGTCTCGCTGCTGTCCGTCCCCGCTTATGCCAGCGGGGATGTCGCCGGTGCGGTCGAGAGCACGTGGTCGACTGCATCTCAGCAGATAAAAACCGTTGTGGACAACGTCGTCTTCCCCGCAATCGACCTCATTCTCGCCGTATTTTTCTTTGCCAAACTGGGGACGGCGTATTTCGATTTTCGGAAGACTGGACAGTTTGAATGGACTGCACCGGCTATACTCTTTGCCTGTCTCGTATTTACTCTTACCGCGCCCAATTACATCTGGGGCATCGTAGGGCTGTGAGAATTTGCAGCCGAGAGAGGCGGTGATGATCAATATTTATATGGGATTTTGTCTCGTCGAAGATACTGGATGAGATACTCGACTGGCTCTACTGCCAGATCGTAGGCTTCCTCGGAAACTTCTTCGCCGAGATGGGCAGCATGGGCGCGGAGCTGTTCGAGATGAGCTGGGTGCAGGGCATCGTGCAGTTCTTCAATTACCTTGCATGGACGCTGTACGTCATCGGCCTCATCGTTGCGTGCTTCGAGTGCGGCATAAACTACGCCGGAGGCAAAGGAGACATACGCGCCGTTGCCCTCAATGCCATCAAGGGATTCATGGCGGCGAGCCTGTTCTCTGTTGTGCCGGTCAGACTGTACCAGCTCGCTATCTCCTTGCAGGCTGAGTTCACCTCCGGCATGACCGGCTACGGGACATCCATCGGCGAAGTCGCGGCGAACATCATTCAGGAGTACAAAGAGATAGAAACTGTCGCCGACCTTATTGTGAAGCCCATCTCCGGCTTTGAAGCAGTAACAAGCCCCATCATGGTGATCGTCTGCATCATCATGATGGCGTATGCCGTAATAAAAGTGTTCTTCGCAAACCTCAAACGCGGCGGCATTCTCTTGATACAGATCGCAGTCGGGAGCCTGTACATGTTCAGCATCCCGCGCGGAGGCATAGATGCTTTCGTCCAGTGGATGAAGCAGGTCATCGGCGTATGTCTCACGGCATTTTTACAGGCGACGATACTCATTGCAGGACTGCTCGTGTTCAAGGAGCACGCACTGCTCGGCATTGGGCTTATGCTCTCGTCGAGTGAGATAACGCGCATCGCCGGAGCCTTCGGCCTCGACACGAGCACGAGAGCAAACATAATGAGCGCAGTCTACACGGCGCAGACGGCGGTACATACCGGCAAGGCTATAGTTCAGGCGGTGAGCAAGTGACGCTCACACTCGGAAGTTTGTTCGACGGCATAGGCGGCTTTCCTCTCGCCGCCGTGAATAACGGCATAGTGCCATTATGGGCGAGTGAGATAGAACCGTTTCCCATTGCCGTAACGTCTACGCACTTTCCCCAGATGCTCCACTTGGGGGATATAACTAAACTGAACGGAGCGGAGCTGCCGCCGGTAGATATAATAGCCGGGGGCAGCCCGTGTCAGGATTATGCCGAAGAAATAGTTATTCCGAAGTTGCTGCATCAAGTCCCATGAATTCGGAACTTTCCACAAAAACTTCGGAATAACAAAACTATACGGTCAAGCAGCATCCGTGCTCAAATCAAGTCAACCCAGACAGTTTCAAGATCATCTCCTCGTTATCAGCCCAGATTTCATCGGGTGCGGGCTTGGCCTTGCGGACAGCATCGGCCTTTTGAATCGCAGCCCGCTTCATCTCGGTGTCCGCATGGGCGTAGATCATCGTAGTTTCAACTTGTGCATGGCCAAGATACTGCGAAAGCAGCACCATGGGCATTCCAGACTGGTATAAGTGCATTGCCCGTGTATGCCGCATCATATGCGGGTGGATGTGTTCCGGGACTTCCGGGCAAACAAGCTTCGCCATGCTTCCGTATTTTATAAAGAACGCAGATACCGTATCGGGAGACATTTTTTGCTGTGTCCCATGAATCACAGTGAAGAAAAGTGGTGCTTCACTGTGGTAATCTGCGGTCGGATGAAACTTGCGCAGATATTGTTTGCAATGCTGAACCGTCTTGCTGAGCAGTGGGACTGTGCGGATTTTGCGCCCTTTTCCGTGCAGATACGCAATCGGGTGTTTTGCGTCAAGGCGCAGATCACAAACTTTCATATCGAGAAGTTCACTGCACCGGGCTGCGGTATCGTACATGAGGATCATGAATACCAGATTCCGCAAATCTTTGGGCTTGGATGGATCAGGCTGCTGAAGCAGTGCAGTCAATGACGGTTCGGTCAGAAATTCAACGATCCGCCCATGAGACTCCTTGGAGGGGATGTTGCAGGCAGAAAGGTACAGTGCCGTTTGTGTGCAATCAATCTGTCCAGCAAAATCCAGAAAAGACCGCAGTGCCATCAAGCGCTGGTTGCGGGTAGAGGCACTGCATCTCCGCGCATTTTCCAACCAGGCCAGGAAACCGAGAATGGCGTCCCGGTCAATGCGGGAGAAAGTCAATTCGGTGGCTCCAATTCCCATCTCATCTCTCATATAAGCTACAAAAAGATTGAGTGTCTGTCTGTAGGAGAGAATCGTATTCTCACTGAGGCAGCGCTGCTTGGGCAGATAGTCCAAAAGGAAACGCCGAACCACATCAAAAAAATCATTCATCGGCCCTTACCTCCGGCAAGAACGCTTCAGCAGAAGAAAACGCGAATCCGGACATCTCCTCCAGCAAACCGGGGACCAGATGGATGTAGTAGTAAGTGTCCGAGAGCTGTGTGTGGCCCATGTATGCACTCAGATAGGGCAGCATGGCGTTCAGGTCTTTGCCCTCACGCATCCAGCGATACAGCCTGTGGGTAGCGAAAGTATGACGAAAATCATAAAGACGCGGGGAACGGCGGCCAGTTCCTGTAATGGCGGCTTTCTTCAAAACCTGGCGGAACGTCTTCTCCAGCCCCCTCTTTCCGTAAAAGCCGCCCTCAGAGTTGGGGAAGAACGGCTCACGTTCTGGCATAACGGAGGCTACGATGGCGCTGCAATCTGAGAGCATCTGCGTCACATCTTCTGCCATCATAACAATGCGGCTCCTGTGCTTCTTGCTCTCCATAATGTTCAGCCGCCCAATTTCCAAATCTACATCGCTTACTCGAAGCTTTCTGGCCTCAGCCGGACGCAGACCGCAGCAATACATCAGCTTTACCATAGCCGGGATCACATATTGCCGTACCGGGAAACCGCCTCTCGGTTTCAAATGGTCGAAAACATCCCAAATTGTCAGGATGTCGTCCTCGGTATAGATGTATGGAGCGTAAGGAGCATCTTTCCTGGCAATATCCGGCGGCAGAACGTAGGCGGCCTCACCGTTGCGATTCAGGTATCTGGCAAACTCGCGCACCGGCATCATGCGGTTGCGGAAGGTATTGTTGCCCTCTGTATTCTTTTTCGTAGCCCAAGCCAGGCAAAGCTCCTCGGTCAGAAAGTTTTCTTCAGGAAAATGCGTCATGCAAAAGCGGTCAAAGTCCCGCAGGAGGCGAGAGGATTCCAGATAACCAAACCCCAATGCGTTTTTCTGCGCGATAAAGTCCTCGATTCGGGCAGCAAAGCAGCTCTCAAAGGTGTACGTCATTTTAGCCCCCCGCCTTTCTGTGGGAGAGCAGGGGCAACGCACACTGTTTCAGTCCTTGCTCGTCAATAGACAGATACAGCTTCATAGAGTCCATATCCCTGTGGCCGAGAAGCTGCTGGATCAGTTCAAAGGATACCTCATTCTGGAGCAGTCTTGTCCCAAATGTCCGGCGAAGCGCGTGAAAGGCACGACGTTTCGCCGGAATTCCTGCCAGCTTCATGTGCTTGGAAACAACCCCGCTGGCAGAACGCGCGTCAAGCGGGCGGATCACTCCCGTATGGCACAGGAAGATATTCGGAAGCGCGGAATCCGGGCGGCCATTGAGAATATAATCCGCAATCGCGTTCCCGCTTTCTGCTTCCAGTGGAAGGGACAGCGGTTCACCAGTTTTGTGTTGAACCAGACGAATTTCCCTCGCCCTCCAATCAATGCTACCCAGTTCCAGCCGAACAACGTCACAGGCCCTCAGACCGCTCTGCGCAGCCAGTACCATCATGGCATAATCCCGTTTCCCAATGGCCGTAGTCCTGTCCGGATCTTCCAGCAGATATTCCAGTTCATCCTCAGTAAAGCCCTCATGGAACATTTTTCGGGTTGCCATAAGTTCCGGCAGAGACTGACTCAGGTCAGTGATTGTCAAGTTACGTTCAAATAAAAATCTCAGAAACAGCCGCACAGAAGAAATTGCTGAACCAAGTCCACCGGCGTAATGCGCTGCAAAACTGGTAACACACCCATTTACATTTATCAGAGTGAAATCCGCCAAAGAGCGGAACCCATGATCCTCCATTTCAAACAAGAACCGACGTATAGCGCTCCTGGCGACATTGTGTGTAGTCTCAGCCATGCTTTCGCTTTGTTTGGTGTGTGTACAAAATTCTCTTAAAAGTGAGTTGAACGGCTCAACAAGTTCCCGTTGCCCCCAGTTTGGAACCTTCGCCAAAGTAATATGACCTGTCTGGTGCATCTCCTGTATCCAATACGCAGCCTTGCGCAAATTTTGATATGAGCCTCTGCCAATTTGCCCGTACTCATATTGAATCCGTTTCTCTGCAACGATCTGATCCAAAATTTCTCCCGAAAATCGATCTGTCCCAGATTCATAGTGTCGATTCAAGATGATTGCCAGACCTTCGTTCCTGTAATGGCCAACTGTTGCGTCAGTAAGGCCAAGTTCCAACATCGCGCTGTTGGTTCTCCAGACCAGCGCGTAAATGTTATCCAAATCCGCAAGCTGCTCTGGAGTTGGTGTGTCCTTCCAGATGCTTTGTCGTGGTCGCCGCAATGCAGGCATCCAAGGGGACAACGGCGGCAGATCCACTGAGCCTTTTTCTGCACAATGTTTTAAGAGTTCGCATCCCCTGCGGAGCAGTCTCCACTTCCAGACCGAAAATGCCCCTTGATCAAAAAATTCACGCTGTTCAAGTAAAAATGCATCTAACATTTCAGGGGCTGCGCAAAGAATACCTTTTGCTTGAAAGTGGCGGATGACGCAGCCAATGCCGGTGTGGGTATATGCGTGCAGACTTTTGCCGCTTATACCTTGGTCAGATAAAAGTTCCAATATTTGCGTAGCGGTTGCAACCAAATCAATCGTTTCCATAGTCCTCCTCCTGTATCTTTGATGGCAGGCTGTGTTGCCTGCGCTCTCATTATACAGGTTTGGCGGACGCTTTTGTTATTCCGATGTTTTTGTGGAAAGTCCAGGATTTATGGGACTTGATGCAGCAACTTCGGAATAACTATTTCTTCGGCATAATCCTGATTATTCCGAATTCGGAATAATCAGGATCTCTCAGTCGCCGGCGCAAGAGCTGGTTTGGCAGGAGCACGCTCCGGACTCTTCATGGAACAAATACGGATCACAAAGGAGATGCGAAATGCAGATATACTACGAGGACGATCAGGCGTGTCTGTTCGACCCAGAATCTTATGCTGGGAGAACGTGCCTGGAGCCTTCTCCTCAGGTGAGCCGCACGGCGAGGACTTCAGGATCGTCCTTGAGGAGATTATTAAAATATGTGTACCCGATATATATGTTCCTCGACCTCACGCTGGGAAATTCCAATCTGCTGGGTGGATACGAGTGGGAGATACGCTCTCCGTGGGCTGGCGCGTCGCCGACGCTCAACACTGGGGCGTCCCCCAAAGAAGAGCGCGAATCTACCTTGTCGCAGATTTTGGAGGACTCACCGCACCCAAAATATTATTTAAGCCCGAAAGCCTGCCTGGGTATACTGCGCAGGTCGAAGGTTCGTGGAAAACCGCTGCCGAAAAGATTGGAAGCTGCTTTGCTGGCACAGGCGGGCTTGAGTGACAGTGAGGATATAGATACAGATATCCATGCTTACCATATAAACCAGAGGAACGAAGGGATAGACCTGCACGGTGTTGCGGGTGCGTTGATGGCTACGCAGAATATGCAGATGCAGACCTTTGTCGCGGGATTCAGTCCAGGCGCGGGCAGCACTGCCGGGAGCATTGGCTATACCGAAGATGCAGCACCGACACTCAAAAGTGCCGATGGCGGAAATATAACTCCGGCAGTCTTGCGGCTGTATGAGAACCACGGGGTAGACAGCCGGTACAAGGGGCCGTTCGATGTTGCTCCCACACTCTCCGCCAGAGCTGGGACTGGCGGGAACAATCTGCCGCTCGTTGACGATACGCCGCTGTGCATTGCTGGAAACGTGATCGACCGCCAGCCGCAAAACGGAGGCAACGGCAACGGCGTCAGCGAGGACTTGGCGTATACGATCACCACAACTGACAGACACGCGGTCTTTGCCCGTCAGCGTGTAGATGTTTTTCAGGAAGATGATGTGGTCAGTACCCAAAGCGCCAGACAGTACAAGGACGCGACCGACCTCGTATACGACGGCTCGAAGCCGTTCGCGTATCTCATCCGCAGGCTCACGCCGCTGGAGTGCGAACGCTTGCAGGGCTTCCCTGACGGTTGGACAGATATCCCCGGCGCGTCGGACTCCGCGCGGTACAAGGCGCTCGGCAACAGCGTTGCCATTCCATGCGTGGACTATATAATGCACGGGGTCGCCGCAGCGCTGAACGGTGCATAGCTTGTTGTATCTGCTTCGTTTTGCTGATGATCTTCATTGCTTATGATGAATAGCTTTGTGCCGGAGCTTCGGGTATACTTCGCTTGCAAAAGCGGAAAGGAGTAAAGCTCATGGATGAAAAGAAGAAAAACCTCTGTGCCATGATCCCGGAGTCGCTGCACGTCAAGGTGCGCGAGGAACAGGAGCAGATGGCGCTGACACTGAGCGAGTACGTCGAGAAGATCATCAGAGAACATTTTGAAGGAGGCAGAACTATGGCAAACGGAACAAGGACACTGGCGCTGCAGATTCCGGAGGAACTCTTCGTAAGGATCAAGGAGCATCTGAGCAAATACGGGCTGACGCAGAAAGAGTTCATCATCGGGCTCATAGAGACTGCGCTCACTGACGCCGCGGACGCGGAAGAGGCAGAATAAAAAGCATACATCATCAAAGCCGTCGTGGGAGACCACGGCGGCTTAAACATTTCATAGGAGGGTTTTCAATGTACATTTACCCGGACAACCTCGCAGCCAAGGCGACGCTCTGGCTGTGGGAACTCAAGGACCTTGCCATCATCGGCATCGGTTTTCTTATAGGCATATTCTCGCTCGTGCGCACAGGCGCGTTGCTGCCGCTGGCGCTTGTCGTCGCATACGGTTTTCTAAGCATCCGCTTTGACAACACCAGCATACTGGATTTCATCCGCTATGCCGCGGCGTATTTCTTCACACGCCAGCAATACTTTGAATGGAGGGATCCCACATGATCTTCAAAAAGAAAGAATCTACACAGGAGCTGCTCGGCATTGAGGCTATAACGGATTACGGGATATCTACAAAGCAGGGCGAGCTCGTTTTCTTTTCCGTTGCGCCTACCAACCTGAGCGTGCTCCCCGCCGACAGCATTGACGCAAGGATAAACGCCCTGCTCAACATCATCAAGGGCTACGACGGGATAGAGATGATCGCTACGGACTCGATGCAGTCGTTTGAATACAACAAGCGCTTTTACCGCGACAGGCTTGAGAACGAGAGCTGCCCCGCCGTGAGGCATCTGCTGGAGCAGGACATAGAACACCTCGACCGAATACAGGTCATGACGGCGTCGTCCCGTCAGTTTTACATTGTCCTGCGCATACGCAGTGAGATTAGGGGCGACATCTACGCCCACCTCGGCAATGTTGAGAAATACATCCACGAGCAGGGCTTCACCGTCCATCGCGCCGACCGGCAGGAACTGAAAAAACTGCTTGCCGTGTACTACGGGCAGAGCATCAGCGTTGATCTGTACCCGGACTATGACGGTCAGCAGTGGGAATGAGGAGGAAAAACTATATAGGAAAACACTTGAAGCAGAAATCTGCTCCTGTAAAGGAAGAGAAGAAAAGCGCCGCGCGCAAGCAGCCCGTGAAATCTGCGCCGCCGCGCAAGACATTCTTAGATATGATCGCACCGGGAGTATTGAAGTTCAACCCCGACGTATATATCCGAGATAACCTCTACTGCTGCGTCTGGGCACTGAAGGAGTACCCGGCTGCGACCGAGGATCAGGCTATACTCCGTCACCTCGGTGAGAAATGCGGAGTCAACATCCGCATATACACGCGCATCGTTGACGCGATGGAGGAAAACCGCATTATCCAGAACGCAACCAACAAGAACAGGCTCAGCCGCGCGAACACCAACGACACCAAGCAGATGATCACCGCCGAAGGCAACCTGCAGGATGTATTCGAGATGGTAAATGCCATGAGAAAAAGGCGTGAGCCGCTCATCCACTGCGCTGTGTTCATTGAGCTGTGCGCCCCGACTATGCAGGAGCTTGAGCGTCTGCAATCCGAGGTAATATCTGAGCTGCTGAGATCAAAGTTGAATGTTGACCGTTTGAGATTGCGCCAGCAGAAAGGTTATCTCTCCACCTGCCCGCAGGGGCATAACATTTTCGGCGCACAGTTCGAACGTGTGCTCCCGGCATCGAGCGTGGCCAACTTATACATATATAATTATTCCGGTAAGACTGACGCCCACGGCTTCTACATAGGCAAAGACAGATACGGCAGCAACATCCTCACGGACTTTGACCAGCGCGACGAGGACAAGACCTCGGCGAATGTTCTCATCCTCGGCAACTCCGGCCAGGGCAAGTCCTATCTTATGAAGCTCCTCATGGTCAACTGCCGTGAGGCTGGGAAAAACATTATCTCGCTGGACGTTGAACATGAACAGGGCGAGCTCTGCGCCGCGCTTGACGGCTGCTTCATTGACCTTATGGGCGGGCAGTACATCATCAACGTACTTGAGCCGAAGTGCTGGAGCACCGGCGAGGATGAAGACGATCCGTCGACACCGGAGACATTCAAAAAGAAAACCGTGCTCTCTCAGCACCTCTCGTTTCTGCGAGATTTCTTCCGCGCGTATAAGGACTTCACCGATCCGCAGATAGACACTATAGAGATACTGCTCTCGAAGCTGTATTCCAGGTTTCATATTTCAGACTATACGAATTTCTCGCAGCTCAAGCCGGAGAATTATCCTGTGCTCTCTGACCTCTATGATCTTATTGAAGAGGAGTACAAAAACTACGATGCGGCGGCGCACAATCTCTATACTCCACAGCTCCTGCAGGAGGTGCTGCTTGGACTGAACTCTATATGCAAAGGTGCTGACTCGCAGTTCTTCAACGGGCACACGAACATAACCTCTTCGCGTTTCCTTGTGTTCGGGGTAAAGAGTTTGCTCATGGCAGGCCGAAATATTCAGAACGCAATGCTCTTCAACATTCTCAGTTATATGTCCGACAAGCTTCTGACCGAGGGCAACACCGTCGCCACGCTCGACGAGCTGTACATTTGGCTCAGCAACCCCACAGCGATAGAGTACATCCGCAACTGCCTCAAGCGCGTGCGTAAGAAGGAGTCCGCTATGATTCTCGCCTCGCAGAACCTTGATGACTTCGACCAGCCGAACGTGCGCGAGATGACGAAGCCGCTGTTCTCCATTCCGCCGCACCAGTTCCTTTTCAATGCAGGGTCAATAGATAAGCGCTCGTATATGGATATGCTGCAGCTCGAAGAATCCGAGTATGACCTCATCCGCTATCCCCAGCGCGGGGTATGCCTATACAAGTGCGGCAATGAGCGGTATCTGCTTGAAGTCCATGCCCCGCCGCACAAGGAAGCGCTGTTCGGCATGGCGGGTGGACGATGATGAATACCGTACTTGCAAAGCTGGCGCTCGCTGTTGGCGGCAGCGACAAGGGCAGGAAAACGATAGCGTGGATACTCGCGGCAGTGCTCTCTCCGCTCATTCTCATAACCGCGGTGCTCTGCTCCCTCGCAAGCGGCGGCGCAGAACACAACAACACGACTGTGAAAGCGTGCTTCTACGGGCCGAACTACACGGAGAAAGTACCGTCAGAGTTTCGCTCCCATGTCTCAGAAATGCGGGAAGCTTTTTCTCTTCTGGATTCGGCGATAGCCGCGTCGAATTCAAGCGAGGACAGCACAGGAAGCCTTGACCCGACTATGGTCAAGGCCGTTTTCTTTGCCCTGTGCTTCGGAGAAGATGCACCGACAACAAGAGCAGCCGGTCGGTTTGTTGACTGCTTCTATTCCGAGCAGGAGCTGACACGCGAGGTCGAGAGCGAAGATGAGAACGGTGAGATTGTCACAGCGACAGAGACGTACAACGCGATCACTCCGCTGTCGTTAAGCGACGCTTATATAAATCTCTCCGCCGAGCTCGGCAGAGAGATAACCGATGAGGATAAGGATAACATCAAGCATATCTATACCATGATAGCAGGACCGATGGGCGTTGAGAATTACACCGGCGCATATGAAGTAGGCGGGCAAAGGAGCGTGGAGATTGACCTCAGTACATTCTCCGATCCGTCAACGAAGAACGCTCACGACCTTGCGGCTTACGCTATAAATGCATGGCAATCAAGCTGGGGTTATGTCTGGGGAACTTACGGTCAGATCATGACAGAGGAGCTGTTTGCGTCGAAGCTCCAGCAGTACCCGGAGGGAGTCGGCAACTATGCGGACTTCATCCGCGCCAACTGGGTCGGAGGCAGGACTGCCGACTGTGTCGGACTCATCAAGGGCTACGGCTGGCTCGACTCGGAGACGCTGGAACTGCGCTACGGTACAAACGGTATGCCGGATTTCGGTGCAAACCAGATGTACTACAACGCCGCGGTATCCGGTAGCATTGATACCATACCCGATACTCCCGGACTTGCGGTCTGGCACGACGGGCACATAGGCGTGTATATAGGCAATGGTGAAGTGATAGAGGCGATGGGCACGAAGTACGGCGTGGTAAAAACGCAGCTCGAAGGCCGCGGCTGGACGCACTGGCTTCAGGTACCGTATATTTCTTACGACTAAGAAAACACGCCCGGCATAATGCCGAGCGTGTAGATTCACAGCCGTTCGTAGTGCGACCACATACTGAGTATCTTTATTGTCTGTGCCTCTTCAACGACTTCGTACACCAAGCGGTGCTGTGCATTGATCCTGCGGGAGTACAGACCCGAAAGGTCGCCGACGAGCTTTTCGTATGATGGCGGGTTCTGAAATGGATTGACTCTGATGATCTCAATCAGCGCCTTCACCTTGCCGTCAAGGTGCGCCGCCTTGAGCTTCGGCACATCCTTTGCTGCTGCCTTCGTGTAAACTATTTTGTACATCACCAGTCTATCTCGCCCTCCGGAACGCACTCGGAGAGCGGCGTAGCCATTCCGTCAAGCAGCTTGCTTTTCATCTTAGGATCGGACATAAGGTTCAGCGTCTCTATCATGCCACGATAGTCTTCCTCACTGAGAACGACAGCGTTGCCGGCCTTGGTGCTGATGTTGAGAGGCTCATTGTACTTGATGGTCTGCTCAAGCATAGAGAAAACATTCTTGCGAAAGCTCGTAATATTGGTGTTAAGCAAAGTGATCACCTCCGTATATGTACATTATAGCGTACATATTAACTCGCGTCAACAGAAAAATGATTTGTATTATTCTATGCAGAAATAATTTGAAACAATAAGGGGGAACACAATGAAACAAATAAACATATCCGTCAGCTTCGATGATGAGAAGCTGCGGGCACTGAACAAGTATCTCAAGAAGAAGGAACTGACGGCTGAGGATGAGCTCGCGGCGGCTTTGCTGCACCTTTACGAAAAGCATGTCCCGGCCGCTGTGCGTGAGTACATTGACGAGGACGATGTAGTTGTTCCGGCAAAGCCGAAGCGCACAGCAAAGCCGCCTGCGCCGAAGAAAGTTGAAGAGCCGGTGGAAATTTCACCTGCAGTTAACACTGCGCCAGTCACTACAGATGCAGGTGAAGAGTCATTAGCATCGAAATATTTTGGGACGACCTGACCGAGCAGAAGCAGCGCGAGATCATGTCTGCCCTTGGCGACAACGGCAACTATGACGTGATTCCAATTGTAGTTATTGAAACGGAGCAACTCCACAGCTTGGCTGAGGACGATTTCGATTTCGTCGATGAGATTTTGGAATGCGATGACGAATTGAATTTCTACATGGAGATGCACTGTGACGCCAGAAGTGTTTTTGGTTCACTTGGTGGGATCGCTCCGGAAGATTATCTCAACGTCTACGCAAACTACAATGTTACAACGCGGCAGGTCGACGACACCCTTGACATTATGATCTGCCGCAGTGTCGGCTCTAACGAGGCGGCAGTGTACAAATTATCTGAGGTTGAGAAAGAGATAGTTCTTGAGAAGATGGACGAATACTGCCAAGAGCGTGAAGGCATGACACTCGACGAGTATTGCGAGAAGATACAGACGGAGCTGCAGACCGAATGTCTCATGCCGGAGCTGTAGCCCGTGTTTGCCCACGTGAGGCGCTGTGTGCGCTTTTGCGGAGGCAGGTAGGGCGTGGATACCCCGGCGAACGAACGCGCGGCGTTTGAGGGCGTTTTCGCGGCATTTTCGTCCGGGTGCGCCCGTTCGAAAATGGCACTATGATAAAGGGAGGTACACCCAAGGGCGCACCTCCCTCCCACAAAGCCCCGCAACGCGGGTCTTTTTCAGCTTTCGGGCAAGGTACACATTTTCAGTAAACTCAAAATTTTGGGTGAACGCAGAGCCGCGAAACGCCCTTATTTCAAGGGATTCGGCGGTTCTTCGCGTTTGAGGAGGAGATGATAGAAATAAGCACAGAAAATGTAAAACGCATAGCAGTCTGGCTCAAGCCGGAGCTGTTATCCCGTATGGATGGATGGCTCGAAACTGCCAATTGCAAAAACAGAAGTGAATTCATCACCAAGGCTCTCAGATTTTATATGGGCTACCTTGCAACAGACGACGTCAGTTCATACGTCTGTGAATCTGTATCACAAAACATTCGTGGGATACTGACAGAGAATACGAACAGGCTCTCAAAGCTCATGTTCAAGTGGAGCGTGGAACTGAACATGATGATGCACATAGTCGCTGCGCACTTCAAGGATGACGTCTCTGACCTTCGTGCTCTGCGTGGTTACTCAGCGGATGAAGTCAAGCGCACATACGGAAACATTTCTTTCGATACCGCGCTGGATATTCAGCGCGGCAACTCTGATAACTGATGGCCGGTGTATTTTTCTCCTCGCCGTATCTCAAAGGGGGAAAGCAGTCGGCAAAGCTTGCAAATCTCACAAAGTATATTTCTACTCGCGAGGGTGTCGAGCTGCTCAAGGATACCGACAGCAGCTTGCCCGCGACAAAACAGCAGCAGGATTTTATATCTCGGCTGCTCAAAATGTTTCCCGATACTCGTGGAATGCCGGAGTATGAAGATTACAAAGCAGAGCGCACGCAGAAGAATGCCGCGGAGTTCATTTCTCAGGTGCAGGAGAACTACGGGTACCTTCTGGATAAGCGTGAGAACTACGTTGACTACGTCGCGAACCGCCCCGGCGTGAAGAAACTCGGAGAGCACGGTCTGTGGAATGCAGGCGGTAAAGTGCCTGTGCTGCAAAACGCAATCGATGAGGTCGCTCATCATCAAGGCAATGTCTGGACGCCGGTCATTGCGATACAGCGTTCAGACGCGGAACGCCTCGGCTATGACTCTGCCGAGAGTTGGCGTTCACTCATCTGCTCTGAGCTGGATCGTATAGCTAAAGCGTATAAGATTCTGCCGTCACACTTAAAGTGGTACGCTGCATTCCACGAAAAGGAGCGCAGTGTACATGTGCATCTGGTCATATTCTCGGCTGACCCGAATGAAGGCTATCTAACCAAGCCCGCTATACTTGAGTTGCGGTCTGCGCTCACGCGGCAGATATTCAAGGATGACTTGAAGAATATCTACGTTCAGCAGACTGTGCACCGAGACCAGATTCAGGAGAATGTGCTGGAGGTCATGAATTCCCTAATTAAGCAAATGCAGAATGGTAATTTGAAAAATCCGAAACTCGAACTGCTCATCACTGAGCTTGCCGAGCGTCTGCAAAACTACTCCGGCAAAAAAGTATACGGTTATCTGCCACCGGCCACAA
>UROG01000028.1 GCA_900549485.1 uncultured Eubacteriales bacterium | reverse complement strand
AATGCAGGTGCAGTTTTGTCTCAACGAGCTGCGCACCGGCTACCCGCGACTGTGGGCGTACTTGCAGACAACGCAGGATATACATTGCGCCGGAGATATATGCACGGACTATGAGCGCCCCGCCGTAAACAACATCCGTGACCGGATAGCCTACGCAAACGCACTGTATATGCAGTACGGCGATATACTCACCGGCAAGGACACGGCACAGCCGCCTGACGCGCTCAGTCCGGAGGCGGAAGCGGACACCGCAGAGACCGCCGCGCCAACCTTGCCCACGGTGAGAGACACCGACCATACGCCGGAGGCGGAATACCTTGCGGCGCTGCTGGAAAAGCTCGGCTATGACGTGCTGTGGGACGGGCTGAGGGCTTGCCTCATCGACTACCAGAGCAAGACGGGGCTTGACGCAGACGGCATCTGCGGGGAAAAGACGTGGAGGCGGCTGATGGGATGAGCGAGATAATTATAGCTCTTTTCAGCCTTGCAGGTACGCTTGCGGGGGCGTATTTTGCAAACCGCAGAACATCGGCGCTTGTGCTGTACCGGCTTGAGCAGCTTGAAAAGAAGGTGGACAAGCACAACGGCGTGATAGAGCGCACATATGCCCTCGAGAAAAAAGAGGAGCTGCTTGCCGAAAAAATATCCGTGGCAAACCACCGGATCTCCGATCTTGAGTCGGGAAAATAAAAGCGGAGCCGGAAGACGCCGCGGTCATGAGTATAAAAAATCAAAGCGCGGAAAGCGCAGGGAGGAATATTATGGATTGGATGAACATTCTGGAAAGAGCGGGCTGGACGTTTCTTGAGGCGTTCCTTGTCGCCCTGCCGACTACGATAAGCGCGGATATGGACGGCGCGGCATGGAAGGCCGTGCTGCTCTCCGCAGCATGCGCCGGTCTGAGTGCGGTAAAAAGCTTTGTTATAGAGCTTCTCAAGAATAAGACCGCGTAATAGGGAGCAGGCGGCAGGGTAAAATGCGGCGGGAAAATTGCGTATTTGCGGCAATATGCAGCGCAGAAGAAAAAAACCGTTGAAAAGCGCGGCGGAAATGATATATTATAATGTATGTCAGATGGAAAAAAACGGAAATGTGCATTGACCGCGTCCGCACGGCTTGTCTGCGGCGGGCGGCGCGAGCCTTGGCTCACTAAAGTATATGCACGGGAGAGAACAGAAATGAAAAAAATATTCGCCGTTGTTCTTGCCGCGGCGCTGTGCCTGACGGTCTGCGGCTGTACGAATGTATTCAAGGAGTTCAAGGAGAGCGCGGATAAGGCTGTGGAAAGCGCATCGGTATCTCCGTCCGCTTCTCCTTCGCCTGTTGACGACCCGTTCGCCGATCAGCCGGAGGCAGGCGGCGTTTCGGATGAGCCGGAGCCGTCATGGTACGATGCGCCGGAATTTAAAGAAAAAGAAAAGGCTCCTGCCTCTGCGGCGGCGTCGGACGGCGGCGCGGAGGCCGCCTCCGCGCAGAGCCCCGCACTTCCCGCGCAGAGCCCGACGCCCGCCGTACAGAGCGCCGCCCCTGCCGCACGTCCGGAAACGGTGGCCGCGCCCGCGCCCGACGCGGCGGCTTACGCCTATGAGCCGGTAAAGGTGACAAAAAGCCCGACGAGCGAGGTCGTATATGAGGGCGGCAGCGCAAGCTTTGTCGCCTATGCGCAGAACAGCACGGGCATAACGTGGCTGCTGGTCGCGCCGGACGGAGGACAGATATTCGATGCATTCGCACTTGCAAAATCGATGCCGGGACTGTCGATAAGCGGCGCAGGCACCAACACGCTTACGATCGGCTGCATCCCGTTGAGCCTTGACGGCTGGTGCGTACAGGCAAAATTCTACGGTGAGGGCGGACCTGTACACAGCAGCATGGCGCGCCTGAGCGTATGGAAATATCCCGCTTCCGGCACGTGGAACCCATGGGAGCAGGGCGGCTGGAATCCGTGGGGATGAAGCGCCGTCTGCCGCGTCCCGGTTTTTTCTCAAAACCGGCAAAAAATTTAAAAAGACTATTGACAAATCGGGACGCATGGGTTATTATAGCAGAGCTGTGGCCGAGTAGCTCAGCTGGTTAGAGCGCCGGCCTGTCACGCCGGAGGTCGAGGGTTCGAGCCCCTTCTCGGTCGCCACAGATATGCCCCTTTACAAAGGGGCATATAATTTGCTGCTGTAGCTCAGTAGGTAGAGCGCATCCTTGGTAAGGATGAGGTCGGCAGTTCGAATCTGCCCAGCAGCTCTTGACTTCCCGTCCGCAATAGCGGATGGGTTGTTTTATTTTGTGCGGATTTCGGGCTTTTCCGGAATCGTCAGGTGAAGGCTGGCTTTGACCTGGCAGAAAAAAGTACAAAAGTCAAAAAGAGGCTGCTGCAAACATGGATTTTGCAGCAGCCTCTTGGCTTGTCAAAAAAGCCTCGCAGAGTTTTTAGGAAGGCGAACCGTCAGCTTTCGTTCTGCGGCTTTTCTATTATGCCGTCGGGCGAGGTGCCTACATACTGCGGCGGACACGGGTCGCCGCAGAGGGGGTCCTTCCAATAATAGCTGTATTCGCTGTATGTGTAGCCGAGCTGGGTGCGCAGCAGCTCATAGCGCGGGACATAGTGATAGATGAACATGCTGTCGTCGTAGTAGTCCCAGCGCCATTCCTCGCCGTGGGGATCGTCCGTTGTGGTGTTGATGACGCAGTTTGGCGCAATCTCCTGCATCTTTGCCACCTGCTCCGCCGGAACCTCGGTATAGCGCCCTATCCAGAGACGCTCAAGCTCCGTGCAGCCGTAGAGCGGGCTGATATCGCGCACCTGTGTGCAGGCGATATTCAGATGGTGCAGTCCGGTCAGACCTTCAAGGCAGGAGATGTCCGCCACGGGAGTGGAATTTATCTCAAGATACTCAAGCTTAGTGCAGTTTTTCAGCGGGGAAATGTCGGTTATGTTCTGGTTTATCGCAATGATGAACACCTCGAGATCGGGCATATACTTTACAAAGGATATGTCGGTCAGCGTATCGTTGTGCCCAAGATCCAGATACTTCATCTTCGTGCAGTATTTGAGCTTTTCGCCCACAGAGTTATCGAGCATACCGCCGACGGAGGGACGCGAGGCAAGGATGCGCTCGGTATCGGTGCGTACGCTGTAGCACGTGCCGAACCAGATGCGCCATATCACCTCTACGTTCGGGAACATATCGCGTATCTCTTCCATACGCGCATCCTCCACGCCGCAGTAGTCCATGTCAAGCTTTTTGCAGCTTTTCATGCACCTGAGTGCGGCTACGAGAGCTTCGGCGTTATCGGTGACGGGAGTGTGGTTTATGTCTACGGTCTCCGCGTCAAGCGTGAGCGTGTGATCGTAGAGAGTGAAGGAATAGTTCAGCTTTGCGCCGGGGCAGGCGTCCGCTATTTTTGCGATATCGTCCCACGTCAGCGCGCAGCTGCTTTCATCGCCAAGCTCGATGCTTTCAAGATTCTTCATGCATCTGAGCCACCGGACGCCTTGCACGACATCCTCGACGGCAAGCCCGCTGAGATCAATGTCAGACGCGGCGAGATCGACGCTTTGAGTGCCGATCGTCACAACGTATGAAAATGTCAGCTCCGGATAATCCCTTGTGAGTGCGGCAATGTCCTCCGGCGAGAGTGACTCGCCGTTTTCGCTGCTGCCAAGCTCCACGGTCCTGACCGCAGGGAGATATTTCAGAAGGGCAATATAAGACTGAAAGCTGCCGGCGGCTGCGCCGCGGAAATCCGCCGTTTCGCTCTTGCTGCTCACGGCGCTCCCGTCGGGAAGCACGACGCTGTAGGTCACATCCACCTGCGGGTTCGCCTGCGCCCATTCGATTATTTCCTCGATGTTTTCGCTTCCGGAAAAGTCCGCGCTTTCAAGAGAGGTAAAGCCGCTGAGCTTTACGCACTCACCCTCGTTGAGCACGACGGAGACGCTTTTTGAGCTTTTCGGAAAGCTGCCGTTGTCCAGGATGACCGTCTTTGTGGCGGCGGCCTTTACCTCCGTCAGGAAATCGGCGGAGAGAAAGGAAAAGCCGACCGCCCCGACCAGAAGCAGATATACTATTACTAATAAGGAAGCAGCGAGGCCCTTTTTCTTCATGCCGGTATCCTCCGAGTAGGTGATGGGAAAATTATAACATTGTGAAATCCGTTTTTCAACAGTATTGCCGCCGCCGGAAAAGGTTTTTAGGCGGCGGCGCTTGTGCCGGGGGCGGAAGCGTGCTATTCTGTAAAAAAAGGAAAGACCCTGCGTGTGCGGGGCCGGTGGAGGAAGAGTATGGATTGTTCGGGATTCAGCGATTTTCATGTACATTCAGCGCTCAGCGACGGCGCAGACACGCCGGAGGCGATAATAGAGAGGGCGATAGAGCTGGGCATGCCGCGCCTCGGTCTTTCGGAGCACGGCTTCGCCCCGTACTACGCCGACCACAGTCTCGACGCGCAGGCACAAAAGGATTATATCGCCCTGATGTCGCGCCTCAAAGAGAAATACAGGGGACGCATCAGGCTTTTCTGCGGCATCGAACAGGAGTACAGCTGTCCGATCAATGCAGAGGGCTTTGATTATGTCATAGGCTCCGTCCATTATTTCATGCTGGACGGCGACTGCTGTGTGGTGGACGGCGCGCCTGAGAGCATACTGAACGCCGCCGAAAAGCATTTCGGGGGCGACACGCTGGCAGTGGCAGAGGAATACTTCCGCGTCGTTTCCGACGTGTGCCGCGCCACGCACTGCGATATCATAGGGCATTTTGACCTTGTCAGCAAGCTCAACGAAAAATACAGGCTCTTCGACGCGCACTCGGACAGGTACACGGCCGCGTGGCGCAGTGCGGCGGACGCGCTTGTTGAATACGGCGTACCGTTCGAGATAAACACCGGCGCAATATCCCGCGGCTACACCTCCGTGCCGTACCCCGCGCCGGAGATCTGCCGCTATCTTGCGGAGCGGGGCGCGAAATTCATCCTCTCGAGCGACAGCCACCGCAAGGAAGATCTCTGCTTCGGCTTCGATATGTGGCGTGAAAGGTACGCCGCCCTCGGCGCGGAGATAACGGAGTTTCATTCAATGAGGAACTTTATTCAGTGAGTACATGGCTCTGCCCTTGCCCAACGCGCACTTATGCCCTTGACTGAGCCGGAGAAGCTGTATCAGAGGGCGGGTGCGGCTCCTTTTGGGAGAGAAAGCACAAGCAGGAGCTTCGAGTTTGCAAAAAAGTTGAAATTTTCGGGATTTTTTAAAATTTTCCTTGACACGGCGCGAACCGCCTGTTATATTATTAAAGCGCGTGAATTCAAGAACGCGTATTATGCGATGAAGCGGGAGATTGCTCGTGAAAGCGAGGTAACTTCCGTGGAGTATGTCCGGTATCCGGGAAATACCCGCGATATGTAATCGGGCGGCTGAGGTCTTTCCTTGTACACGCGTATATCGCGCGCTGCGGGAAGAAGTCTGACCGGCTGAAAAGTCGGTTTCTTTTTTCGGACGCGGTCTGATACGCACGGTTGTGTGTATGAGATTCAAACGGCCTCGGAGGTACGCATAAGAGGGCGGTTCCCAATGCCGCACCAAACGTACAAAAAAGGAGAAAACACCATGGCAAGCACCACCAAGAACATGATCCGCATCCGCCTCAAGGCATACGATCATCAGCTCATCGACAAGGCTGCCGAGACTATCGTGGAAGCCGCAAAGCGCACCGATGCAAAGGTCTCCGGTCCCATTCCCCTGCCCACCAAGACCGAGATCATCACCATCCTCCGCGCCGTTCACAAGTACAAGGATTCCCGTGAACAGTTCGAGCGCCGCACCCACAAGCGCCTTATCGACATCGTATCTCCCACCCAGAAGACCGTCGAAGCCCTTATGAGCCTCGAAGTCCCCGCCGGCGTAGAGATCGAGATCAAGCTCTGAGACAGAGCGGAACCACCCTTCCGATCGGACGGTCGGACCCACACATTCTGAAAACCCACAGTCCGCAAGGCTTGCGGACGGGTTAAGTTGCCGGCCTCTGGCGCGCCGGGCATACCGGCGGAGATCACGCAAGGCAACCAATAACCGTTAGGAGGAAATATTTAATGAAGAAAGCCATCATCGGCAAGAAGGTCGGCATGACGCAGATCTTCGACGAAGCCGGTAAGGTCATTCCCGTAACCGTCATCGAAGCGGGCCCCTGCGTGGTCGTCGCAAAGATGAGCAAGGAAAAAGAGGGTTATGACGCCGTGCAGTTCGGTTACGAGGAAGTAGCCGAGAAGAAGCTCTCCAAGCCTGAGCTGGGACACACCAAAAAGGCCGGTGTCGCTCCTCAGAGACATCTCAAGGAGTTCCGCCTTGAGGATTCCGGCAAGCTGGAAGTCGGCGACGTTGTTAAGGCAGACGTTTTCGCCCAGGGCGACAAGGTCGATGTCACCGGCATCAGCAAGGGTCACGGCTACGCCGGCGTTATCAAGCGCTGGGGTCAGGGCCGCACTCCCACCAGCCACGGCGGCGGTCCCGTTCACCGTCACGCCGGCTCCATGGGCTCTTCCACCGATCCTTCCCGTATTTTCCCGGGTAAGCGTCAGGCAGGTCACATGGGCGTAGAGCAGGTCACCGTTCAGAACCTCGACGTCGTAAAGGTCGATCCCGAACTCAACCTCATCGCTATCCGCGGCGCCGTTCCCGGCCCCAAGGGCAGCATCGTCTACATCAAGAATACCGTCAAGACCCAGATCGTCAAGCAGGCTGGCGCCGGTATCTCTGTCAACCCCCAGAAGGCTTCTGCTCGTGTCAACCCCCAGAAGGCTTCCGCACGTACCAAGTAAAGAAAGGAGAGCAGCATAAATGCCTAAAGCTAACGTATTTAATATGGCAGGCGAGAAGATCGGTGAGATCGAGCTCTCCGAGGCCATTTTCGGCATCGAGCCGAACAAGAGCGTTCTCCATGACGCCGTCAAGAATCATCTTGCAAACTGCCGTCAGGGTACACAGAGCGCACTCACCAAGGGTGAGGTTTCCTACACCACCAAAAAGCCCTGGAGACAGAAGGGCACTGGCCGCGCACGTGCCGGTTACGCAGGCTCCCCCGTGTGGTATCACGGCGGCGTAGCGTTTGCCCCCAAGCCCAGAGATTACTCCTACACCCTCAACAAGAAGGTCAAGAGACTTGCTCTCAAGTCCGCTCTGTCCGCAAAGGCGGCAGAGGCCGAGATCATCGTTGTTGACGGGCTGAAGATGGACGAGATCAAGACCAAGACCTTCAAGACCTTCCTTTCCAAGGTCGGCGTTGAGGGCAAGGCGCTCGTCGTTACCGAGAACGTTGACAAGAACGTGGTTCTCTCCGCCCGCAACCTCTGCGGCGTCGCCACCACCATCGCCACCGTTCTCAGCCCCTATCAGATTCTCACCAGCGGCAAGATGGTCGTCGATAAGGCGGCTCTTGCAAAGATCGAGGAGGTGTACGCATGATGAAGACCGCATACGATATCGTCATACGCCCCATCATCACCGAGCAGTCCATGGAAGACCTGGACATCAAAAAGTACGCGTTTGAAGTTGCAAAGGACGCCAACAAGATAGAGATAGCCAAGGCTGTCGAGGAGATATTCGGCGTTACCGTCGTTAAAGTCACCACTCTTAACGTCCACGCAAAGAGCAAGCGTCAGGGCGCTTACCCCGCAGGCAAGACTGCCTCCTGGAAGAAAGCCGTCGTTAAGCTCAGCGCAGATTCCAAGAACATTGAGCTGTTCGAAGGCATGGCATAAGGAGGGAATGAAGAATGTCTATTAAAACTTACAGACCTACTACTCCCGCCCGCAGACAGATGACTGTCTCCGGCTTCGACGGAGTTGACAAGCATGCCAAGCCCGAGAAGAAGCTTCTTGAGGTCCTCAAGAAGAATTCCGGCCGCAACAGCTACGGCCGCATCACCGTCCGCCATCAGGGCGGCGGCAACCGCCAGAAGTACCGTGTCATCGACTTCAAGCGCGACAAGCGCGACATCGAAGGCACCGTCCTCCGTCTTGAGTACGACCCCAACCGCAGCGCATTCATAGCCCTCGTCGAGTACACCGACGGCGAGCGCCGCTACATCGTAGCGCCCGTCGGTCTCAACCCCGGCGATAAGATCCTTGCCTCTGCGGCGGCCGACATCAAGCCCGGCAACGCACTGCCTCTTGCAAACATTCCCGTAGGCACCATGATCCACAATGTCGAGCTTTACCCCGGCAAGGGCGCTCAGCTCGTCCGCTCCGCAGGCAATGTAGCACAGCTCATGGCCAAGGAGAACGGCATGGCTACCCTGCGTCTGCCCTCCGGCGAGATGCGCAAGGTTCGTCTGAACTGCTACGCGGTCATCGGTCAGGTAGGCAATATCGACCACGCCAACGTTCACATCGGCAAGGCCGGCCGCAAACGCCACATGGGCATCCGTCCCACCGTCCGCGGCTCCGTCATGAACCCCTGTGATCACCCCCACGGCGGCGGTGAAGGCAAGTCCCCTGTCGGCCGTCCCGGCCCTGTAACTCCTTGGGGCAAGCCCGCACTCGGTTATAAGACCCGCAAGACTAAGAACGCGACCGATAAGTTCATAGTCAAGCGCCGCAACGCAAAGTAAGGAGGGAATAGTTAATGAGTAGAAGTATTAAAAAGGGACCTTTCGTCGCTCCCGAGCTGATGAAGAGAGTCACCGAGATGAACCAGACCGGCAGCAAGCAGGTTGTCAAGACCTGGTCCCGTTCCTCCACTATTTTCCCGTCCTTCGTCGGACACACCATCGCTGTCCATGACGGCCGCCGTCATGTTCCCGTGTACGTCACCGAAGATATGGTCGGACACAAGCTGGGCGAGTTCGCTCCCACCCGTACCTTCCGCGGCCACTCCGGCAGCAAGACCGGTAAGTAAGGAGGAGAGATAAATGGACGAAAAGAAAATAGCACGTGCAGAGCACAGATATGCACGCATCTCCCCCCGCAAGGTCGAGATAGTCTGCAACATGATCCGCGGCAAGAACGCGAAGTACGCTCTGGCTCTTATGGAGAACACTCCCAAGGCCGGCTGCGAGCTTATGATCAAGGTTCTCAAGTCCGCAATGGCGAACGCGGAGAACAATTTCGAGATGGATCCCGAAAAGCTCTATGTCTGCGAGACCTACGCAGGCGCAGGCCCCATCCTCAAGAGGGGTATGCCCAGAGCACAGGGACGTATGTTCCGCATCAACAAGCGCACCAGCCACATCATGATAGCCGTGGCTGAGAAAGAATAAGGGAAGGAGGCAGAATTATGGGACAGAAAGTTAATCCTCATGGTATGCGCGTAGGCGTTATCAAAGACTGGGACTCCAGATGGTACGCCAGAGAAGAAAAGGTCGGCGATCTGCTGGTCGAAGACTATAATATCCGTAAATTCCTCAAGAAGACCCTCTATTCCGCCGGTGTCCCCACCATTGAAATAGAGCGTGACAGCGCAAAGGTCCGCATTTATATCCACTGCTCCAGACCCGGCGTCGTTATCGGCAAGGGCGGCGAGCAGATCGAGAAGCTGCGTCAGGAAGTAGAGAAGCTCATCGGCAAGCCCGTGGCTCTCTCCATCGTCGAAGTGCGCACCCCCGACACCAACGCACAGCTGGTCGCCGAGAGCATCGCACAGCAGCTTGAGAAGCGCATCGGCTTCCGCAGAGCAATGAAGAACGCAATGGGCCGTGCAATGCGCATGGGCGCCCGCGGCATCAAGGTCAAGTGCGGCGGCCGTCTCGGCGGCGCCGAGATCGCACGCTCCGAGTGCTACCACGAAGGCACCATTCCCCTTCAGACCATCCGCGCCGACATCGACTACGGTTTCGCAGAAGCTGATACCACCTACGGCCGTATCGGCATCAAGGTATGGATCTACAAGGGCGAAGTTCTCTCTCAGACCCTGCGCACCACTCCCCGCGTAATGGATACCTCCAAGCCCGCAGGTGAGCGCCGCCGCAGAGACGACCGCCGCCAGGGCGGTGAGCGCCGTCCCTACAACCGCGACGGCCAGCGCCCCGCAGGCGATCGCCGTCAGGGCGGTTACGGCCAGCGTCCCGCAGGTCAGGGCTTCAACAGAGGTCCCCGTCCCGCAGCCAAGGAAGGAGGCAACGACTAATGTTAATGCCTAAAAGAGTCAAGTACCGCAGAGTACAGCGCGGCCGCATGAAGGGCAAAGCCACCCGCGGCAACAAAGTCTCCTACGGTGAATTCGGTCTTGTGGCGCAGGAGCCCGGCTGGATCACTTCCAACCAGATCGAAGCAGCACGTATCGCCATGACCCGCTACACCAAGCGCGGCGGTCAGGTATGGATAAAGATATTCCCCGACAAGCCCGTAACCAGCAAGCCCGCCGAGACCCGTATGGGTTCCGGTAAAGGTTCTCCTGAGTATTGGGTGAGCGTAGTCAAGCCCGGCAGAGTCATGTTCGAGATAGCAGGCGTCGGCGAGGACGTCGCCCGCGAAGCACTGCGTCTGGCAAGCCACAAGCTGCCTATCAAGACTAAGATAGTCAAGGCCGGCGAAGAGTCCGAGATTGGTGGTGAATAAGATGAAAGCAAACGAAATACGCTCCATGTCCGTCGAAGAGCTCCAGAGCAAGCTCGTTGACCTGAAGAAGGATCTGTTCATGCTCCGTATGCAGCACGCTACCAATCATCTTGACAATCCCACTAAAATTTCTGCCACACGCCGCGACATCGCCCGCGTTCTCACTGTTCTCAGTGAGAAGAAGAACTAAGGAGGTAAGTGATAATGAACGAAGAAAGAACTACTTCCCGTAAGACCCGCGTTGGCAAGGTAGTATCCGACAAAATGGATAAGACCGTTGTGGTCACTGTTGAGAACCGCGTTGCTCACAAGACCTATAAGAAGATCATCGGCAACACCTATCGTCTCAAGGCTCATGATGAGAACAACGAGTGCGGCGTCGGTGATATCGTCCGCGTGATGGAGACCCGCCCCCTGTCCAAGGACAAGAGATGGCGCGTTGTCGAAATCGTAGAGAAGGCTAAGTAAGGAGGCGCCCACATGATACAGCAGGAAAGTTATCTGAAGGTCGCCGACAATACCGGCGCCAAGGAATTGAAGTGCATCCGCGTTCTTGGTGGATCCAAGCGCAAGTATGCAAGCATTGGTGACGTAATAGTATGCTCCGTCCGCAAGGCAGCTCCCGGCGGCACCGTGAAGAAGGGTGATGTCGTTAAGGCAGTCATCGTCCGCACAGTGAAGCCCGTCCGCCGCGCAGACGGCACCTACGTCCGTTTTGACGAGAACGCAGCAGTCCTTATCAACACCGGTGATAAGAACCCCCGCGGCACTCGTATCTTTGGACCCGTCGCCCGCGAGCTGCGTGACAAGGAATACATGAAGATCCTGTCACTCGCTCCCGAAGTGGTTTAATGGAGGTCGCAGAGAATGAACATTAAAAAAGACGATAAAGTCGTAGTTCTGTCCGGTAAGGATAAGGGCAAGCAGGGCAAGGTCATGTCCGCAGACCCCAAGGCGCTCAAGGTCATCGTTGAAGGCGTCAATGTAGCCACCAAGCACCAGAAGCCCCAGAAGCAGGGTCAGGATGGCGGCATCATCAAGGTCGAGACCCCCATTTACGCTTGCAAGGTACAGCTCGTCTGCCCCAAGTGCGGCAAGGCCACCCGCGTTGCCCACAAGATCGCCGACGGCAAGAAGACCCGCGTCTGCAAGAAGTGCGGCGCAGAAATCTGAGAAAGGAGTTAGCTTACTATGACAAGAATGAAAGAAAAGTACGTTAAGGAAGTTGCTCCTGCTCTGATGGAGAAGTTCCAGTACAAATCCGTTATGCAGATCCCCAAGATCGACAAGATCGTCGTATCCGTCGGCTGCGGCGACTGCAAGGATAACGCAAAGGCTCTCGAAGCCGTTATCAAGGACATCAGCGCCATCACCGGTCAGCACGCCGTTGCCACCGTGGCACGCAAGTCCGTTGCTAACTTCAAGCTTCGTGAAGGCATGAAGGTCGGCGTTAAGGTCACACTGCGCCAGGATCGCATGTGGGAGTTCCTTGACCGTCTGCTCAACGTCGCTCTGCCCCGTGTCCGCGACTTCCGCGGCATCTCCGCAGACGCGTTCGACGGCCGCGGCAACTACTCTCTCGGTCTGAAAGAGCAGATCATCTTCCCCGAGATCGAGTACGATAAGATCGAAAAGCTGCGCGGTATGAACATCGCCATCACTACCACTGCCAAGACCGACGAAGAGGCACGTGAGCTGCTCAGGCTCATGGGCGCTCCCTTCATGAACTAAGGAGGACGAATAAATGGCTAAGAAATCAATGATCCTCAAGCAGCAGGCACCTGCAAAGTTCTCCACCCGCGCATACAACCGCTGCAAGATCTGCGGCCGTCCCCATGCATATCTGCGCAACTACGGCATCTGCCGTATCTGCTTCAGAGAGCTTGCATACAAAGGCCAGATCCCCGGCGTGCGCAAAGCATCCTTCTAAGAAACAACCCCCCTCTCCGAAAAGTCGGAGAGGGGGGGTTCTTTTTTGTCAAAGGATCTGATGAAGTGCTCTGGCAAAGAGATCAGTCAAAATAAACCGGCAGGGTTGGGTCGTCATGCGCGGCAAAGCACAGCTCTATCTGCGCACGGGTGCATTTTTCAACGGCAAGCTCATCCGGTATTTCATCTCTGGAGAAAAAATCTATACCTGTTGTTTCAATGTTTTCTTCAAACTCGCCGCTCTCGTATGCGCACATGAAAAAGAGCTTTATCACGCCGTGTACATAATTTACCGCATTGTGCTTCCGCCAATCCTGCACAGCGATAAGCCGCTGCACGGATACGGTAAGGCCGGCCTCTTCCCTGACCTCCTTGACGGTGTTCGACGCGGGGGACTGATCTACGTCGCACCAACCGCCGGGCAGAGACCATCTGCTGCTGTTTTCACGAACGAGAAGGAGCTTCCCGTCAACAAAAACGGCGCCTCTTGTATCGACCTTGGGCGTCTGATAACCCGTTTCATTGCAGAAAAAACCGCCTATCCTCCCGACGGGAATGCCGCTTCGAAGCGACAGCATTTCCGCGGCGATCTCTCTCAGCTGCTCATAGCGCTCAATATCGTATTTGTCTTTCGCGTAGTAAAGCCCCGCCTGCGCAATGCTCTGCACACGCACCGCAAGCTCCAGCCATCTGTCATTCATAACGAGACCCCGCAGATATGTTTTTTATTTTGCTTATAGGGCAAAACGCCGCACAGCTGTCAGCGGCGCGGGGCGGCGGCTCACCTTATGCTCAAGAAAATTTCTTTCTCAGCTTATCCACCCATTTGCCGTAAAACACCGATATCACGCACGCGCCTGAGGCGTAAAGCGTAAGCACAAGCTTTGATGTGCTGTATATGCCGATGGCGGCTAAAAGCTCATATAACACGATGTGCAGCATGAATATCTCAAAGGAATAGCGTCCCGTGATATTGTGTATCCACATAAACCAGCCAAGCCATTTTTTCTTCTCGACAAACTCAAAAAATTTGCAGAAGAGATACATTGTGCCGGGAATGGCAATGATCGCGGGATACCACGTTGTACCCATGGTCCACACGGCGTCCGCACCGGCGCGCATACCGAGGCAAATCAGCACATGACCGGCCGCCGCCAGAACAAGCAGCAGAGGAATGTTGAGCTTTATGTCCGCATCGCGCCTTGCGGCGTCCGCGGCAAGCATACCCAGAAGGAAGTTGAGCGTTCTTGACACCGCCACAAGATAGTTCGTGCCGAAAAAGCACAGCTGACCGAGGCAGAAAAAGGCGAACAGCAGCGAAAGCTTAGCCCTGTTCCCGTCAAAGCGGCGGATAAGGAAAAATATCGCCGGAGTTATGAGGTAGACGACCATTATAGCCTGCGGGTACCAATTGAACTGATGCCGCATCCCCGCGACCCAGCCGAGCATCAGCACGTTGCCGAGTGCTTCTTTTATAAGCGACGGGACGCCGCCGTCCGCAAGCACGATGCTTGCCGATACGATTATATACGCGATCACGGCGGGGAGATACGCCGGATATATGCGCTTTACGCGCCGTATATAGAAATCCAGCACATTGTCGTTTTTGCACAGGGAATGGTACGCGCCGAGTCCGGAGAAGAAGAAAAATATATCTATGAGCCAGACGCTGTTCACAAGGTAGTTGAACGGCCCCCACAGAACCATGCCCGTATGCCCGAACAGAACGTTGATTATTGCCAGCCCCATGACCGGCGTGCGGTATTTGCTTATGAGCGCCATGTAGTCTTTTATGCGTATCGACATTGATCTTTTCCTTTGTTATATATACTTATTTACAAACGGTATCCTTTTCAGCAGCCACACCGCCGCGCCGCCGATGAGATAGACAAGCACCGTCCATATCACCGCAGAGGAAAAGCGCGGCAGCACCGCGCACAGCGCGTCGAGGAGGAAGCCGGTTTCGCTTCTTATGAAATGCTCCAGCAGCATCACGCCGAAGCTCACCGAGCCGAGCAGAAGCACGGCGCGTGAAACGAAGGAGCCTTCGCCGACCTTCCTGAATATCAGACGGGCGCAGTAGTACACGGCGGCGCTCGGCACAAAGAGCAGTCCCGCATAGAACATCTCGCCCTGCGCGTCGTTCATAAGCCCGCCGTCGTTAAGGCGCAGCTGTGTTCCGCCCTCTATGAGAATGACCGCGACCGCCCCGAAAAGAAGCAGCAGCCACGCCGATGAGCGGCGCAGTCTGTCGTCGGGAATACGGTGCTCAAGAAAATAACCCATGAGGAAAAACACGACGTCGTAGGAGAAAAAGTTTGCCGTAAAACTCGTGTTGATCGTGACCCGCCCGCGCCACAGGGCATATTCCAGCACCGGCACAATACCGCGCAGCAGCAGCATCGCCGCAAAAAAATACATAAATTCAGCGTTCGACAAGCCTTTTGCTATCTTTCTAAGCAGCGGGAGCATGATAAGCATCCCGAGATAGGCATAGAGATACCAGAACGCCGGTGCGAGATCGGAGGAATAGAGCCGCTCGGCAAAATAAACGGGGCTGAACGTGAAAGCGCTGTTGCCCTTCGCGGAGTAGAGATAGTACAGGAACGAGAAAACCGTCAGAACTATCGCCATGCGCAGGAATCTGTGGCGGAAAATATACTTTATGCTCTCATCTCTGTCGAGAAGCAGCGCGCCCGAAACCATCCAGAACAGCGGCACAGCCACCTTGCACAGCACGGAGAGAGTGAAATACAGCGGATAAAGCGCCTGCGACGCCGTTTGAGTGAAATACAGATAGCCCGCATCACCCGTATGGTTGAAGATGACGAGAAGTATTGCAAGAAAACGCAGGAACTCAAGGTGTAATTTTTTCTTCTTTTCCATTTCCCGCTCCCCTTTCACAGAGATATTCCAGTATAGCATGAATAGAGCCGCAGGTCAAACCGTACAGGAAGCCGGAGCGCAAAGATTTTTTCCCGTCGAAGAGCGCGGTTTTGAATGTCGGCGGTATAGGCGGAAACAATTAAAAAAAGACTTTTTTTGTTCATATTCCTATGTTATACTTTATACTGTATAAATATCCTAACGGCGCAGTACGCGCCGTATATGCAGAGAATGTCAGGACAGCGCCGCCGGAATACGGCGTGTGCTTAAGCATAAGTGCGGGTGCGGCCCGCGTGGAGGATGATCATCATGGGACTTTTCGATAAAATATTCGGCAGCTATTCCGACAGGGAGCTTAAACGCATCTATCCGATAGCTGACAGAATAGAAGCGCTTGAGCCGGAGTTTCAGAAGCTTTCGGACGCGGAGCTTCGCGCCAAGACGGATGAGTTCAAAAAACGGCTTGCCGACGGAGAGAGCCTTGACGAGCTTCTGCCCGAGGCTTTTGCGGCTGTGCGCGAGGCAAGCTGGCGCGTACTGGGCATGAAACCGTTCAGGGTGCAGCTTATCGGCGGTATCGTGCTGCATCAGGGCAGGATCGCCGAAATGAAGACCGGCGAGGGCAAGACCCTTGTCGCCGTTCTGCCCGCTTATCTGAACGCGCTTACCGGCGAGGGCGTGCATATAGTCACCGTGAACGACTATCTTGCCCGCCGCGACAGCGAATGGATGGGCAAGGTGCACCGCTTCATGGGGCTGAGCGTCGGACTTATAGTCCACGGCCTTGACAATAAGCAGCGCCGCGAGGCATACAACAGCGATATAACCTACGGCACCAACAACGAAATGGGCTTTGACTATCTGCGCGATAATATGGCGCTTTACAAGGAGGATATGGTGCAGCGCGGCCACTCGTTCGCCATCGTGGACGAGGTGGACTCCATACTCATAGACGAGGCGCGAACCCCGCTCATAATCTCCGGCCAGGGCGACGAGAGCACCGACCTCTACCGTAAGGCGGACGACTTTGTCTCACGGCTCAAGGTTCAGGTATACGCCAACATTGACGACAAGGAAGAAGAGAGCGAGGATATCGACGCGGACTATGTCGTGGACGAGAAGGCGAAAACCGCCACGCTCACCGCACGCGGCATCGCCAAGGCGGAGAAGGCGTTCGGACTTGAAAATCTGGCGGATATGGAAAACGCAACGCTTTCTCACCATATAAATCAGGCGCTCAAAGCGCACGGCATCATGAAGCGCGACATCGACTATATCGTCAAGGACGGCGAGATAATCATCGTGGACGAGTTCACGGGCCGTCTCATGCTCGGCCGTCGTTACAGCGAGGGACTGCATCAGGCGATCGAGGCGAAGGAACACGTTGACGTCCAGAAGGAGAACAAGACACTTGCCACGATCACCTTCCAGAACTACTTCCGCCTTTATTCCAAGCTCTCCGGCATGACCGGCACCGCCGTGACAGAGGCGGAGGAGTTTGAAGCGATATACAAGCTCGATATAGTCGAGATACCCACGAACAAGCCGGTCATAAGGATCGACCATCCGGACGTCGTGTTCAAGAACGAAAACGGCAAAAACCGCGCCATAATCGAGCAGATCATCGCCTGCCACGAGAAGGGACAGCCCGTGCTTGTCGGCACCGTCTCCATTGAGAAGAGCGAGTTTATCTCTTCCCTGCTCAAAAGACGCGGCGTCCCCCACACGGTGCTGAACGCAAAGTTCCACGAAAAGGAAGCGGAGATCGTGGCGCAGGCGGGCAAGCTCGGCGCGGTCACGATAGCGACGAACATGGCAGGACGCGGCACGGACATCATGCTCGGCGGCAATGCGGAGTATCTTGCCAAAACGGATCTGCGCAAGGCGGGCTACGACGACGGCGTGATAGCCGAGGCCACCGGCTACGCCGAAACCGACAGCGAGGATATTTTAGCCGCACGAAAGCTCTTTGCGGAACGGCTCGAAGCGCACAAGGCGGTTATAAGCGCCGAGGCGGAAAAGGTCAGAGCCGCAGGAGGGCTTTTCATCCTCGGCACCGAACGGCACGAGTCGAGACGTATCGACAACCAGCTCCGAGGCCGCGCCGGCCGTCAGGGCGATCCCGGCGAGAGCCGCTTCTACCTTGCGCTCACAGACGACATCATGCGCCTTTTCGGGTCGGAGCGCGTTATGGGCATGATGGAGGCGCTCAACGTCGATGAGGATATGCCGCTTGACCACAAGCTGCTTTCAAATGCTATCGAGCAGTCGCAGAAGACGGTCGAAAGCCGCAATTTCCAGACGCGCAAGAGCGTGCTTGAATACGACGACGTAATGAACAAGCAGCGCGAGATAATCTACGGCGAACGCCGCAAGGTGCTTGACGGCGAGGACATCCACGCCCAGATAATGGACATGGTGAAGGAGTTTGTCTCTGCTACGGTCATGGACGGTCTCGGCGGCGCCGCGGCGGAGAGCCAGCAGCAGCTGGACGAGGCGCTTGCACCGTTTGAAAAGCTTTTCATGCCGCATGGCCTTATCAGAATAGAAGCCTTTGGCGGCTTTGCAAAGCCCGAAGCGCTGAGCGAGGCGGTATTTGAGATCGCAAAGAAGGTCTACGCCGCAAGGGAGGGGCATTTCGGCCCCGGTCCGAACGGCCTGCCGCTGATGCGCGAGATAGAGCGCGTGGTAATGCTGCGCGTGGTGGACGAATACTGGATGGATCATATCGACGCTATGAGCGAGCTCAAGCGCGGCATAGGTCTGCGCGGCTACGGCTCCGTAAAGCCTATCGACGCGTACAAGCAGGAGGGCTTTGAGATGTTCGACGCGATGGTTCACGGCATACGCGAGGAGACGGTGCGCCGCGTCTACACGATACAGGTGCGCCGCGAGCAGCCGGTCGAGCGCAAGGCCGTCGCCAAGAATGCCGCGGCCAATGTCGGCGGGGAGCCGGTGAAGAAAGCGCCCGTGAAAAAAGCGCCCAAGCCCGGCAGAAACGACCCATGCCCCTGCGGCAAAATGAAGCCGGACGGCAGCAGGAGACTCAAATACAAAGAGTGCTGCGGCAGGAACGAATGAGAGCGTACCTGTACGGCGGCACAGGCGAGGTATAAAAATGTCTTTTACCGAACACAACGAAAACGGGATAGTCTACATGACGTCTGACAAAATAAAATTCCGCCACGCCTTCACCACGAGGTACGGCGGGGTCAGCCGCGGCGCGCTTGCAAGCCTAAATCTCGGCTCCAACCGCGGCGACGAGCCGGAAAACGTCCGTGAGAACTGGACAAGGGTCTGCGCGCTTATGGGCGTGGGGCCGGATGACTGCGCCGTTACGCAGCAGGTGCACGGCAGCGCCGTAAAAACGGTAACGGCGGAGGATAAGCACGTTTGTATGTCCGATGTACCTTATGAGGCGGACGGGATAGTCACCGCCGAAAAGGGGATGCCGATATGGTGCTTTGTGGCGGACTGTGTGCCGGTGCTGCTGTGCGACAGTGAAAACGGCGTCGCGGGCGCGGTTCACTGCGGCTGGAGGAGCTCCGCGGCGGACATTCTGAAAAATGCCGTGGAGCAGATGGAAAGTCTCGGCGCTAAGCGGGAAAGTATATGCGCGGCGATAGGCGCGTCAATAGGCCACTGCTGCTTTGAGACCGACAGGGACGTCCCGGACGCGATAGAAAAATATCTCTCCGGCGACACGGACGGTCTGTGGACGGTGCGCAGCGACGGGAAATATATGGTCGATCTGCGCTGCGCCAATGCGAGACGACTCGTTCAGCTCGGTATAAGGCCGGAGAATATCGACGTCTCCGAAGAGTGTACCTATTGCAGCCACGACAAATACTGGTCGCATCGCTATTCCAAAGGACAGCGCGGTTCCCAGGGCGCGGTCATAGTTGTTGAGTAAAGCGCAGCTTCCGCCGGAGGGAGGCTTGAGAAGCGCGTTGACCGAATCAGAGATTCGGACGCTTACTTTGCCAAGGGCATAAGTGCGCGATTGTTTTCTCTCCCTCAGGCGCTGTCGCGCCAGCTCACTCATCAGAGGGAGCCATGAGTTGAATCGCCGCGTAAGCGGCTCATCAACTCCACTCTCCACTCTATTTTATCCGTCGGCTATGCCGACACAACAACTCCTCACTCCTCACTCCTAACTCCTAACTGTATAAAACTCCTCACTTTCACACAGGAGACCCCTATGAATATTAAACGAAAAATATGTATTCTCCTCATCCTTGCTATGCTGCTTCTGTCCGGCTGCGAGGGCTATACCCCCGCCATTACCATGGACACAATACCGGAGTCCACCGGCGGCAAGGATATCGAGCCTTCTCTCGGCAGCGACAATCTGTTTTCGCTGAACTCAAACTCCAATTACAGCTTCAACCCGCTGATCGCCACGAACCACTCAAATCAGCTGGTGTGCAGCCTCGTATATGAGAATATGCTGGAGATCGACGAGAACTTCAACGTCATAAAAAATGTCATCATAGACTGGACGCACAACGACGACTGCACCTATTGGGAGTTTGAGCTGGACACAAGCCATACCTTCCACGACGGTACGCCCGTGACCGGCGCGGATCTGCGTTATTCGCTTGAGCGTGCGGTCAGCGCGCAGCAGCGCTACAAGGGGCGCTTTGCCAGCTTTCAGGGCGCGTCGTATACCGACAGCAAGCTGTATGTCACACTCGGCATAGGCGACAGTCAGCTTTACAGCCTCCTTGATATCCCTATCATCAAAAACGGCACCTATCCCGATGATTACCCAATGGGCAGCGGCCCGTATATGTACTCCCCGGATCATACCGAGCCTGTGCTCGACGAGAATGGAGAGCCTATCCCCGATAAGATACGCTATACCGCGCTTGTCCCCTACGAGGGCTATGTGGGTCTGCCGGTGTTTACGGAGATAACCGATGAAGACGGTCAGGACGGCGAGGAGCAGGAAACCGTGCAGATACGGCATGAGCAGGTCAGCCACCCCGTGAGTATAATCCACCTCAAGGAATATACCGACGCGCAGAGCACTCTCACCGCGTTTGAGGATTCGCTGATCGACGTCGTTATAAACGACCCGTCAAGCTATACCAACATCGGCTATGCCAGCACGAACGAAATACATACCTATCCTACCACGAATATGCACTTTGTCGTTTTCAACGAGCAGGGTGTGCTGGGCAAGTATTCAAACTTCCGCTACGCGATGAACTTTGCTTTCGACCGGAACAACCTTGTCGAGCTTCTGCACGGCAACGGCGTCGCCTCCGCGATACCGATGTATCCAACATGCGGCATTTTCCCCGAGGAGCTTAACCGCAATTTCGAGTTCAGCCTTGAAATGGTGCAGACGGTGCTTGAAAACGCCGGTATAAAGGATTATGACGAGGACGGCATGCTTGAATACATGTCCGGTACGCCTCAGGAGATAGACCTCAAGTTCATCGTCTGTTCCGATTCGAGCGCGAAAACCGGCGTCGTGCGCCGATTTGCCGAGGATATGGCGTCCATCGGGCTTAAAGTGACCGTAAAGGAACTGAGCTGGGAGGATTACATGACCGCACTTGAAGAGGGCGATTTTGATATGTACTACGGCGAGGTGAAGCTGCGCGGTAATTTTGACCTGACGGAGCTTCTCCAGGTGCGTCCCACGCTCAAGGAAGGGCAGACCACAACGAACATAAACTTTTCCGGCTCCACCGACGAAGGGTATATGACATATATCAACAATTATCTCAAGTCAAATGAGAGCGAACGGGAATATAATTATGCCATGCTGGCCGATTATGTCACGCAGAATGCCATGCTCATCACCATAGGCTTTGAAAAGCAGCAGATAATCCTGCACAGGGGCATCATAAAGGGCGTAGATCCGAATTTTGGAAACCCCATGTTCAATTTTGTAAATTGGGAATTTATGAACAAATTTGAATGATCGAAAGGACAGGTAAGGAACAATGACGGACAAGGAATTGCTTGCAAGCGCAAAAAAGGCCTCTATGAACGCGTACGTACCCTATTCCCGCTTTGCCGTGGGCGCGGCTCTCGAATGTGACGACGGCACGGTCTACACCGGGTGCAACGTGGAAAACGCTGCCCTCGGCAGTACGATCTGCGCAGAGCGCACAGCCTGCGTCAAGGCGGTCAGCGACGGACACCGCAGCTTCCGGCGCATAGCGATCTATGCCGACAGCGAAAACTGGTGCACCCCGTGCGGGGCGTGCCGTCAGTTTCTTGCGGAGTTTTCTCCGGATATGGAGGTGCTCTGCGCCAAGGCGGGCGGAAGATACGTAAGCTACTCGCTGAAGGAACTTCTGCCGCATAATTTCGACTACTGAATAAAGCTCATCACTCCTCACTGATCAAAACTCCAAACTGACAGAAAGGACTCACACAGTGCCGCCAAAAGTCATAGTCGTTGCGGGGCCTACCGCCTCGGGGAAAACCCGGCTCGGGATAGAGCTTGCAAAACTTTATAACGGCGAGATCGTTTCGGCGGACTCCATGCAGATCTATCGCGGCATGGATATCGGCACTGCCAAGGCGACGCCTGAGGAGCGTGCGGAGACAGCGCATCATCTCATTGACGTGGCCGAGCCGTGCGAGAGCTGGTCGGTCTCACGCTATGTGGAGGAAGCGTCAAGGGTCTGCGATGCACTTGTCGAAAACGGGAAAATGCCCGTTATAGTCGGCGGGACGGGGCTTTATATCGATTCGCTTCTGTCCGGACGCGATTTTGCCGACACGCAGGAGGACAAGACGCTGCGCAGTGAGCTTTCGGAGGAATACGACAGGGTCGGCGGAGAAAAGATGCTTGAATACCTGCGCTCTTTTGACCCGGAGCGGGCGGAAAAGCTTGCCGCGGCGGACAAGCGGCGCATACTCAGAGCCATTGAGATATACCGCCTCACCGGCACGACTATCACCGCGCACGACGCCGCCACACGCGCCCTGCCGCCGAGGTACGACGCCGCCTTCATCGTCCTCGGCTACAAAAACCGCGCCGATCTGTACGCACGCATAGAAAAGCGCGTTGACAGGATGATAGCGCTCGGACTTTTTGATGAGGTAAGAGAGCTTCTTGAGAAAGGACTTTCTCCAAGCTCCACGGCGATGCAGGCCATAGGCTACAAGGAGGCGGCGGAGGCTCTGTCCGGCAGGATAACCTATGAAGAGGCGGCGGAGAGGATAAAGATATCCTCGCGCCGATACGCAAAAAGGCAGATAACATGGTTCGGCAGGAGGGAGGACGCACTGCGCATACTCTTTGACGGAACGCCCGATTTTGAATATGCCCGACGTCTTTCGTGCGATTTTTTGGCACGGCACGGTATATCATAATGTATACGCACCAAGTCCGGCAAAAACGGGGCTTACGTGCGATACATATTGATAAGGAGTTGGCTGAAATGCAGAAAACGCAAAATCTCCAGGATATTTTCCTAAACCAGGTGAGAAAGGACAAAACCGTTGTGACCATGTTCCTGATGAACGGCTTCCAGATGCACGGTACGGTAAAGGGCTTTGACGGCTTCACCGTCATTCTTGACACGGAGGGAAAGCAGCAGCTTATCTATAAGCACGCCATTTCCACGATCGTTCCGCCCCGTCCCGTGGAGCTGGAGCTTGATACATAAGTGCAGCAGCTCTCGCCATTTGCAAGGCTCGTGTCTGCGGTTCTTTTCGCGGCGGTCTGCGCATACACTGCGGCGGATCTGTTCTCGCTCTTTGAAAACGGCAGGACGGAAACCCTGCGCGAGATCACCGCTGCGGAAAATATACGGCTTGACGGGATAGCTCTCCGCTCCGAGCAGCTTATATGCGCGGAGCGGGAAGCGCCGCTCTCTGTCGGAAGCGGCGCGAGGGTCGCGGCAGGGCAGAACCTTGCCGCACCCGGCGGCGAAGCCGTCGAAAGCCCCTGCTCCGCCGTCTTCATGGACAGCCGCGACGGGTACGAGGCGCTTTCGATAACCGAGGATGAATTTTCACCCGACCGGCTGAATGAGCTGCTCGCACTGTATAAACGGGGCGGCGGCACGGCTTCCGGCGCCGGTCATGTGCTGGGAAGAATAGTAAAGGGCAGAAAATGGTATTTCGCGGCGTGGGCGGACTGCGGAGAGATTGAACGCGGGCAGTACGCCATACGCTTCGACGGCTTTGAGGAAAAGCTTGACTGCGCCGTCGTGCGCGCTTTTCCGGACGGCGCGGGCAGAACGGCGGTTCTTGTGAGACTGCCGATAGGAAAAAACGAATATCTCTCCCTGCGCAGGAGCGGGGCGGAGATCATAACAAAGGAATACAGCGGATTGAAAATATCCGAAAACGCCCTCTCCCGCGACGGGAACGGCGGTTATACGGTAAAAAAAATCACTGCCGCGGGGGAAAAGGACTGCGCGGCGGATATAATATATAAGGGCGGCGGCTTTTATATCATCGCGCCCACGGACGAGCTTTTTCCCGGCGTAAAGGTGAAGCCGGCATGAGCTCTTTCGGGCAGACCGTGCGCGGCAGAGCGCCTGCGTTTGTCTGTCCGGCATAAACAGAAAAATCCGAAAAGAGAGAAAATATCCGGCTGACACAGGACGGAGAGCCTGCGTTTATCCGACCGGCTTAAACAGAAAATTCTGAAAAGAGAGAAGATATCCGGCTGACACAGGGCAGAGCGTCTGCGTTCATCCGACCGGATTAAACAGAAAATTCTGAAAAGAGAGAAAAAGATGGATATTGCGGAAAACATCAGAACGGTAAAAGAGAATATCGCGGCCGCGGCGGCGCGTTCCGGACGCTCGGCGGAGGATATTTTCCTTGTGGGCGCAAGCAAGATGAACGATGCGGACACGGTGCGCCGCGCCATTGCCGCCGGTCTTGGAATATGCGGTGAAAACCGTGTGCAGGAAATGCTTGAAAAGAACGCCCTCGGCGCGTATGAGGGGGCGGAGCTGCATTTTATCGGCCATCTTCAGAAAAACAAGGTGAAAAACGTCGTCGGCCTTGCAAAGCTCATCCACGGCGTTGACAGCACCGCGCTTATGGAGGCGATAAGCAAAACCGCCTGCCGTATGGGCATCGTTCAGGATGTCCTTATCGAAATCAACATTGCGCTCGAAGCGGCAAAATCCGGCTTTGCACCGGAGGAATGCGCCGGAGCGGTCGAATTTGCGTCGAAGCTGGAGGGGCTGAGAGTGCGCGGATTGATGTGCGTACCCCCTATTTGTGCCTCAGGAGAAGAAAATCGCCCATATTTTACGCTGTTGCATAAGCTTTTTATTGACAATAGCGAAAAAAAATACGATAATGTAGTTATGGACTTTATGTCTATGGGCATGAGCGGAGATTATATGACCGCGATCGAATGCGGGGCGAACATGGTTCGCGTAGGCTCTGCCATTTTCGGACCGAGGAATTACCGGCTCTGATGCGGTCCGTGCCGGGGCGCGTTTTCGCCCGGCGGCGTATTTCGAGACTTTGGAGGCAATGCCATGGGTTTCATGGATGAACTCAGAAAACTTACACAGCCTTATGACGATGAGGATGATTTTTTTGAAGGAGCTGACGAGAGCTTCAAAAATGTGCAGACCGCGACGGAGACGCCGCCGGTAAGCGCGGAACAGGCGACGTTTGAAAACAGCTTTGCCGCCGCCCAGCCGACACGGCCGCCGCAGCAGCAAAAGCCCCAGCAGAGCGCAAGACCCTTTTTCGGCCAGCGCCAGCAGGCGCAGCCGCAGCAGCAGACCAAGACCGCACAGGCACAGCAGGAGCCTTCCGAAAGCCTTTTCGGAAATTTCGGCAAGCAGGCCGCGCCCAAGACGCCGCGCCCCCAGCGGGGGATGAACTTCGGCGGCAGGGAAGCGCAGGTCATTCTGTTTTCCCCAAAGACCTTTGACGAGGCGGGCGAGATAGCGGGGCATATCACGTCGAACCACTCCGTGGTCATGACGCTCGAGGGCATACCCACGGATACCGCGAGACGCCTGCTGGATTTCATCTCCGGCATTGCCTTTGCGCTCCACGGGAAAATAACCCCGGTCAGCGCGAAAACATACTTCGTCACACCCCAGAACGTGGATATAATCGGCGCTCAGCCGGACGTACCGGAAAGTGACGGACAGTATTTTTAATATATAGAAATATAGAAGACAAGTTTTTGAAAGGTGGATAAAAATATGATCTCAGCTCAGGATATTCGTGAAAAAGGCTTTGATAAAGTACGCAAAGACGGCTACGATATGGAATCGGTGGACGATTTTCTCGAAGAGGTGGCTGACAGCATTTCCGCATATCAGAAGGAAAACGCCGTTCTCAAGAGCAAGATGAAGGTTCTCGTGGACAAGATCGAGGAATACCGTACCAATGAGGAAGCTCTCAATCAGGCTATCCTTTCCGCTCAGAAGCTGGCCGTTCAGATAGAAAACGACGCACGTTCCCGCAGCGCGGAGATGCTCTCCGACGCGGAGCAGAAGGTGCAGGAGATAATCGGCGGCATTACGGAGCAGACCGCCATAGAGGAAAAGAAGCTTGCCGACGCGAAGGCCTCTGCGGACAAGTTCATTGACGGGATACGCGCAATGTGCTCGGCGCAGCTCAAGAATCTCGACAACATCGCTCTCGGCTCCGCTTCCAGACCCGCCGCGCCCGCGGAAAAGCCCGCTCCCGATGAGCAGGAAGACGACGGGGAGGACGTGGACGACACCGTGCGCACCATAGAGAAATCCGTTTCCCGTATAAAGCCCGAACCGGATGTCAAGTTTGATTTGTCCTCGGCTATGAAAGCCCCTTCAAAGCAGAAGAAAAACTTTGACAGCACCCAGCCGTTCACCATCTGATCTCTTATCTATAATTACCCGGGGCGGGCGCTGTGCGCACGCCTCTTTTAATGACAGCCCCGCCGGGGCGGAATGACGAAAACCGTGTTTTTTGACGGGACGCCCGCCGGCGCGCAAAGCTCTCAGCAAGCACTCAAGTATTTTCATATAGGAGAAAAAGAAAATGCCACAGGATTACAACGCCACTTTAAATCTGCCGAAAACCGAGTTTCCCATGCGTGCGGGTCTGCCCAAGCGCGAACCGGATATGCTGAAAAATTGGGAAGAGATGGATATCTATAACGAAATGCTCAGGAAGAACGAGGGACATCCCCGCTTCAACCTGCATGACGGCCCCCCCTTCTCCAACGGCAGGATACACATGGGTCACGCGCTCAACAAGTGCATAAAGGACTTCATCACCCGCTCATACGCAATGCGCGGCTACTATACGCCCTATGTCCCCGGCTGGGACAACCACGGTATGCCTATCGAATCCGCCATTATAAAGGAGCAGAAGCTCAACCGCAAGGCTATGAGTGTTGCAGATTTCCGCTCCGCCTGCGAAGCCTATGCGGAAAAGTACATCGGCATCCAGATGGAGGGCTTCAAGCGTCTCGGCGTCATTGCCGACTGGGAGCACCCTTACAAGACAATGAGCAAGGGCTTTGAGGCGGACGAGGTGCGTGTGTTCGGCAAGATGTACGCGAACGGTCATATCTATAAGGGACTCAAGCCCGTATATTGGTGCGCCAAGGACGAGACGGCTCTTGCCGAGGCTGAGATCGAATATCAGGACGATCCGTGTACGACTGTGTATGTCAAGTTCCCGATGAACGACGATCTGGGCAAGCTGTCCCATATCGACCGCAGCAGGCTCTTCTTCGTCATATGGACGACCACTATCTGGACGCTTCCCGGCAACCTTGCCATCGCGCTCAACCCCGTTGAGGAATACGCGCTTGTAAAAGCGCCCAACGGCGAGATATACATCATGGCGAACGCCCTTGTGGAAAAGGTCATGAAGGTCGGCGGGTTTGACAGCTATGAGATCATCGAGACTCATCCCGGCCGCTTCTTTGAGAATATGCTCGCCTCCCATCCGTTCCTGCCCAAGACCTCACGTCTGCTGCTGGCGGATTACGTCACCATGGACTCCGGCACGGGCTGCGTACACACCGCCCCCGGCTTCGGCGCGGACGACTATCAGACCTGCCTGCGCTACGGTATCGAGATGGTCGTACCCGTGGACGATCAGGGCCGCCACACCGACTATGCCGGCAAATATGCCGGACTTAAAACCGACGAATCCAACCCCATTATACTTAACGATATGAAGGAAGCAGGCTCTCTCTTCGCCTACGAGGAGATAGTCCACTCCTACCCGCACTGCTGGAGATGCAAATCCCCGATCATCTTCCGCGCAACGCCGCAGTGGTTCTGCTCGGTGGACGGGTTTAAGGAAGAGGCCGTAAAGGCCTGCGAGAATGTCCGCTGGATCCCCGCATGGGGCAAGGACAGAATGGGCGCGATGATCCGTGAGCGCGCCGACTGGTGCATTTCCCGCCAGCGCCGCTGGGGTCTGCCGATCCCTGTGTTCTACTGTGAGGATTGCCATAAGCCGGTCTGCACGGACGAGTCAATTGAGTCCGTCGCATCCGTTTTTGAAAAGGAAGGCTCCAACGCATGGTTTGAAAAGGACGCTGCGGCGCTCCTGCCGGAGGGCTTTGTCTGCCCGCACTGCGGCGGAAAGCACTTCACCAAGGAGACGGATACGCTTGACGGCTGGTTCGACTCCGGTTCCACTCATTACGCGGCGATGAAGCGCGATCAGGGCTTCTGGCCTGCCGATATGTACATGGAAGGCGGCGATCAGTATCGCGGCTGGTTCCAGTCCTCCCTGCTCGTCGCGGTCGGCGCGCTGGGCATGGGCGCTCCCTATAAGGAATGTCTCACCCACGGCTGGACGGTTGACGGCGAGGGCAAGGCGATGCACAAGTCTCTCGGCAACGGCGTTGACCCCGCGGACATGATAAAGGAATTCGGCGCGGATCTCGTGCGCCTTTGGGCAGGCTCGGCGGACTATCATGTCGATGTGCGCTGCTCCAAGGAGATATTCAAGCAGCTTTCACAGAGCTATCTCAAGTTCCGCAACACTGCGCGCTACTGCCTCGGCAATCTCGAAGGCTTCGACGCGGACGATCTTGTAAAGCCCGAGGATATGGAGGAGCTTGACCGCTGGGCGATCACAAGGCTCAACGGACTTATCCGCAAGGTCGCGGACAGCTATGACAATTATGAGTTCCACGTGATCTCCCACGCCATCAACGATTTCTGCGTGGTAGAGCTTTCAAGCTTCTATCTCGACATCATAAAGGACAGACTGTACTGTGAGCAGACCAACGGCCTCAAACGCCGCTCCGCCCAGACGGCGCTGTATATCATTCTCGATTCGCTTGCAAAGATGTTTGCGCCCATCCTCGCTTTCACCTGCGACGAGATATGGCTTGCAATGCCGCACAAGGCGGGCGACGACAAGCGCAACATCGTGCTCAACACGATGAACAAGCCCTTTGACGAGTATGCCCTTGACGACGAAACTATGGCAAAATGGGATAAGCTCATCGTGCTGCGTGAGGACGTCAACGGCGTTCTGGAAGCCGCCCGCGCCGCAAAGCGTATCGGCAAGCCGCTCGAAGCCGCCGTTACGCTCCACGCCGCCGACGCGGAGGCGAAGGAAACCGTCAAAGCGGTCGAGAAGATGAATCTCAGCGAGCTGTTCATTGTCTCCAAGTGCATGATCGACGAGAACGGCGCCGCCGATGAAAACGCAGTCACCGGTACCGGCAGCAACATCCCCGCGCTGAAGATATCCGTCACGGAGGCGCCCGGCACGAAGTGTCCGCGCTGCTGGATGCATTCAGAGCAGGCCGATCCCGAAACCGGTCTCTGCCCGCGCTGCAAAAAGGTAGTAGGATAAAGATTTTTCTCCGGCGCAGCGCCGCCGGAGAAAACGGTCAAAATGTTTTTTGCCTGCGGGCAATAAACTCTGCGAGACTTTTTGCCGGTCTCGGATAAGGAGCTTTCAATGCTTTTGATATTGGGCGGTATCGCCGTAATTCTGGCAGATCAGGCGGTAAAGCTCTGGGTCGTCGGGAATATCCCGGTCGGCTCCGCCGCGAGGGAGCTTATCCCCGGCGTGCTGAGCCTTGTCTGCGTTCATAACGACGGCGCGGCTTTCAGCTTCCTGTCGGGTGGCGGCGCAAGATTTGCTTTTATCGCGCTTGCGCTTGTGTTTGTCGGGGCTGTCGTTGCCGCGATAAAGACAGGGTTCATAAAGGGAAGGCTTGAGCATTTTTCCCTTGCAATGATCGCCGCGGGCGGTCTTGCAAACTGCATCGACCGCATCGTTTACGGCTATGTCGTGGATATGTTCAAGGTGGAGCTTTTTGATTTTGCCGTTTTCAACGTGGCGGACGTTTTTATCACAGTATTTACTTTTGTTTTTGCCTTGAAGGTGCTTTTTTCCGATACGCAGAAGAAAGCCTGAGGGCAGATGCGGATCGTCGGAGAACCGTGTTCTCAGACCGTCCCGCTTTATTCTCATGCTGCCGGAACGGCAGCAGATAGGAGGAAAACATGCTGTACGCAATTGTCGGTATGCTCGTAATCATTCTTGACCAGGGCGTTAAGTATTGGGTCACAAACAATATAATGCTCAATACGATCACCGAGCCGCTGATCCCAGGTATCCTCAGTCTTGTGCGTATGCACAACGACGGCGCGGCTTTCAGCTTCCTGTCAGGCGGCGGCGCAAGGGTCTATTTCGTTATTCTCACGGCCGTTTTTACCGTCGCCGTGATAATCGCCCTTGCCACGAATTTCATCAACGGCAAATTCGGCCGCTGGTGCCTTGTTCTTGTCACCGCGGGCGGGCTTTCCAACTGCCTTGACCGTATCCTCTACGGCTTTGTCGTGGACATGTTCAAGATAGATCTTTTCAATTTTGCCGTTTTCAACGTGGCGGATATTTTTATCACCGTGTTCTCGCTGCTGTTCATCGTCTATATCATTTTCGGCGGCGAAAAGACAAAGGATACCGACAAGGACGAATTTGACGAGTATGACGACGAGGAAGCGGACAGCCGTTCCCTTTCGGGCGAGCTGAGAGATACGGTCGATTCCGTTCGGGAGAGAAAGACCGCAAAGAAGCCCAGCTATGAGGACTATGCGCAGGAGCGTAAGCAGCGCAAGGGCGGCCGGCGCGCCGCCGTCGAGGAAGAGCCGGAAGAGCAGCTGCATCCGATGAGAAAGCCCAAGGTCATTGCCCCCGCGGAAAAGCGCCCCGTCTTTGATACGGACGAGGATATGCCGCGCCGGACAAGAACCGATGCAGAGCCTGCCCGACGCGCAAGAGCCGACGCCGGGACTGCCGCTCCTGCACGCAGGGCAAGAAGCGCCGCAGAAAGCGAGTTTGCTGTTCCCTCACGCGGCGTGAAGAGCGCCGCCGGACAGGAAGCTGCACAGCCGGTCCGCAGGAGCGCTTACAGGGAGGAGGATCCCTTTGCCGCGTGGGAAAAGGCCAATGCAAAGGCGGAGAGATCGTCCGCACAGACTCCGGCGGCAAAGGCGATGGGCACGGCTCCCGCAAAGACCGCACCCGTTTTCGATCCCGCCGAGGTGCAGCCCAGAAAGACGGAGCGTCCCGCCGCGCCCAAAGCGCCCGCAAAGACCGCGCCCAAAGCCGTCAAGTCGGACGACGAGTTCTCGCTTGACGATATACTTGCGGAATTCAAGTAATGGACGAAAGAATAATTATAACTGCCAAGGAGAGCGGAGAAAGACTCGACGCTCTCCTTGCGCACAGTATGGACGCTCTCACGCGCTCCGCCGCCGTGCGCCTTATAGAGCAGGGGCTTGTGACGCTCAACGGCGCCGGGATAAAGAAAAATTACAAATGCGCCGAGGGAGACACGTTCGTGGTCTGCCTGCCGCCGCCTGAGGACGTACCGCTCGTGCCGCAGGACATCCTGCTTGATGTGGTGTATGAGGACGACGATGTTATCGTCGTCAACAAGCCGCGGGGAATGGTGGTGCATCCTGCGCCCGGACATCCCGACGCAACGCTTGTCAACGCGCTCATGTTCCACTGCGGCGATTCGCTTTCGGGGATCGGCGGCGAAAAGCGCCCCGGTATCGTCCATCGCATTGATAAGGATACCTCGGGGCTTATCATCGCGGCAAAAAATGACTTTGCCCATCAGTTCCTTTCCGCGCAGCTTGCCGACAGGAGCCTTTCCCGCGAATATGAGGCCGTTGTGCGCGGAAATCTGCGTGAAGACAGCGGCGTTATCGACAGACCCATCGGGCGTCACCCCACGGACCGCAAGCGCATGGCCGTGACGGAGAAAAATTCCCGCCGCGCCGTAACGCGCTGGACGGTCATCGACCGCTACCGGGGCTACTGTCACGTAAAATGTGCACTGGAAACGGGGCGCACACACCAGATACGCGTGCATATGGCGAGTATCGGCCACCCGCTGCTCGGGGACTATACATACGGCGCACCGTCGCCCGAGAAGGGGCTTGAGGGACAGTGCCTTCACGCAAGACGGCTGAAGTTCATCCACCCGCGCACACATGAGCAGGTAGTGCTTGAAGCTCCCCAGCCGGAATATTTCACGTCGGTGCTTTCAAAACTCGGCGAAAAGATCTGAGCGCTTTATTCAGTGAGGAGCTTTATACATTGAGGAGTTGTTGAGCCGCTGGCGCGGCGGATAAAAAAGGAAAAATTAAAAAAGTAAGATTAAGAACCTATTTGTTAAGGTCATACAGGTCGGATATATAAGATACCTGTTAAGGAAAAAGTGAAAAAGGAAAAAGGAGAAGGAAATGGATAAGAAAAAGATAATTATCGCCGTTTTGCTTGCGGCTGTCGTTATCGCCGTCGTTGCGGGGGCGGTCAAGCTCGTCGGCGGAATAGTCGGGGGCGCGGTCAACCTTGTCCTCGGCGTACTCGTGGTCGCTGCGCTTATCGCCATCGTCATATGGATGTTCGCCTACGCCGCAAAGCAGAAAAAATGAGTACGGCTTTCCGAACGGGGGCATTGTTTACAAATTTTCCTTGAGTATGGAGAAAATACGTGTTATATTAGCTTTACATGGCAAATAAGCCTTGAAAGGAAATTGAAAGATGAAAAAGTTTTTTGCACTTATTCTGGTGGTCGTGCTGCTGTTCGGCGGCTTTATCACCTATAAGAATTGGAGATCGAGAGAATCCGTTATCGCTTCCCAGAACGACGCCGCCGCGCAGATAACGCAGGCGCTGACAGCACAGTCCGGAGAGGACGCGCAGGATGAGAGCGGCGAACAGACCGAATCCTCCAAGATCGAGCTGGATTATGATAAGCTCTACGCTCTGCATGATCCCGATGAGGCCGTTATGGAGCTGGGCGGCAAAGAGATCACATGGGGTGATTATTTCTACTGCCTGTACTCGCAGGCGAGCAGAATAAGCAATACGCTCACGCAGATGGCAATGTACTACGGCTCAAGCGCCTCGTGGGACGATCCCGTCAGCGAAGAGGGCGGCGAAACGGTCGCCGATCTCGCGGTCAGCAACTCTATCGAGATGCTCAAGCAGCAGGTCGCCATTGAGCAGATAGCCGAGGATTCCGGCGCCGCTCTCACTCCCGAGGAGGAGACGGAGCTTGCCGAACAGGTTGACGCCCTGCTCAAGCAGGCAGTCGGCGAGGATGCCACCGAGGAAGAGATAGACGAGTTTATACGCAGCAGATACCTTACCCGCGAAAGATTTGATGAGATCAACCGCCTCAGCGCGCTGTTCACGCATATATTCAATGAAAAATACGGCGAAAACGGCGAAAAGGTCAGTGATGAAACGGCCGTAAAGTACCTTGAGGACAAGGACTATCTCGCCGCTAACCACATCCTGTTCATGACGATCGACCCCAACACCCGCGAAGCGCTGGACGAGAGTGCAATAGCAGAGAAGAAAGCCCTCGCCGAGAAGACCCTTGAAGAGCTTAACGCGATCGAGGATGAGCAAGAGCGCATTGCCGCGTTTGCACGCCTCAAGGCGGAGCTTTGCGAGGACACCGGAAAAGAAGCTTATCCCGACGGCTATCTCTTCACCCCCGGCACCATGGTCAGTGAGTTTGAAGACGCGGCAAAGGCGCTTGACGAGTACGCCATTTCCGACATCGTTGAAAGCAGCTACGGCTATCATATAATCATGCGCCTGCCTCTCGACCCCGATATGGCCGTTGAGAAGAACAGCGACGGCAGCGACGTCACCGCTCGTCTGCTGGCCGCCGACGCGGAGTATGACAGCGCCATTCAGGAGCGCATGGACGCAATGACCGTTGAGTATCTTAACGGCTACGAAGCGCCCAAGCTCGGCGAATACGTAAAATAAAAATAGCGGCAGTTTGCGTATGAAGCGCATACAGCCTGTGACAAGAACGGAATGGTACTGGCGGTAGAAGTAACAGCAGGCAATGTGAGCGACAGCGTGGCATGGGATGCGGCATATGGCAAAGCAACAGACAGATTTGACGAAGCACAATTTATGGTAATGGACGCTGGCTATAAGACACCATGGATAGCAAAGAAAACACTTGACGACAGCAGAATCCACATCTTACCGTATACTCAGACCAAAACTGCGAAAGGTCATTTCAGACCTTGGAAGTACAAATATGGTGTAGTAACAGACACCTTGACCTGTCCGCGTTGAGCCGCTGGCGCGGCGGATTCAATTCATGCCTCCCCTGATAAGGTAAGTAAGCGTCCAAATCTTTGATTTGGCAAACGCGCACTTATGCCTTTTGCTGAGCTGGCGCGGCAGCGCCTGAGGGAGAGAAACAAACGCGTACTCACTCAAGGCGTAGAGCGCACTTATGCCCTACATTCCTCACTCCTCACTGCATGAAGCTCCTCGCGTCTATCCGCATACGAAAAAAAGTCCCGGGGTACTGCGACCCTGCACTTGTAAAATGAAAGTAGACACTCACAAAAGTGTGGGTGTCTACTTTTTCG
>UROG01000027.1 GCA_900549485.1 uncultured Eubacteriales bacterium | reverse complement strand
CGGCGGAAAGCGCGGTCAAAAAAGTCCTTGCAGGACTTTTTTGACAAGCTGTAAAAGCGCACCGGCAAAAGCCGGTGCGCTTCAGTTTTGATTTGCGATGCTTTATTATCAGCCTATGCCGCCCCATGCAGCGCCGAAGATGAGCGCCAGAACAGCAAGGATGCAGTAAACATACTTGCCAAGCGGGTAGAACCAACCGCCGATAGGCTTCTTGATGCCGTAGGACACGGCCTCGATGGCGGTTTCCTTCTTGAGAATCCAGAAGAACATGACGCCTGCGAGGAATGCACCCAGCGGGCAGATGTAAATGGATACGACGTCCATCCACTGAGAGGTCCAGGGCTGGATGCACAGAGCAACGACAGCGCCGATAACACCGATGATAACAACGGAGGGAACACGCTTGAGGTTGAGCTTCTCCTGCAGGAATGCCACGGGAGCCTCATAGAGGTTAACTATGGAGCTGACGCCGGCAAACAGAACGCAGATGAAGAATATCGCGCCGACGATACGTCCGCCTGCCATGCCGTTAAGAACATTGACAAGGTATACGAACATCAGGCCGGGGCCGCCGCTGGAGGGCTCAACGCCGCCAGCTGCCATTGCGGGGAGAATAACGAACGCCGCAAGAAGAGCAGCAAGGGTATCAAAGATAGCAACATTGCGTGCGGAGGAGGGGATATCCTCGTCCTTGCTGAGGTAGGAGCCGTAGATAACGGAGCCGTTGCCCGCAACGGACAGAGAGAAGAATGCCTGACCGAAAGCATAGACCCAGACCTTGATGTCCAGAAGACCTTCGGGCTTGACAGTGAAAATGTACTTGTAGCCGTCGCCGGAGCCGGGCAGGAACGCGATGTAAACGCCGAGGATAAGGAACAGGCCGAACAGCAGAGGCATCATGATCTTGTTTGCCTTCTCTATGCCGCCGCCGACGCCCATTGCCATAATGGCAAGGGAAATAACAAGACCGATGAGCAGCCACCAGCCGTTGCCGACGGTGAACAGGCCGCCCTTGAACATCATGCCGATCGCTTCGCCCAGAGTAGAGGCTTCAGGTGCGATGGAACCGAACGCGCCGCCGATGGCGCCCATGTCGGTGCCGAGGGCGAACAGGCTGCCGGAAATACCCATCCAGCAGTACTTGAAGATCCAGCTCATGACGACGGTGTAGCCGATCGCGAGCATCATGGAGCCGATGATGGGAATTGCGCCGATAATTTCGCCGGTGCTCTTTTTGCCGGTGCGGCTTTCGGTGCACTTACCGAACGCGCCGACAGGGCCTGCACCCGCCCAGCGGCCGAGTGCAAACTCTTCCATAACGCCGGAAGAACCAATGAGGATAACGAAAATGAAATAGGGGATAAGGAATGTCATGCCGCCGTAGGTGGATACCATAATGGGGAAGCGCCAGATGTTGCCCATGCCGACAGCCGATCCGATGCATGCCAGTATAAAGCCCCACTGCGTATTAAAGCCGTCGCGCTTTTCCAGTGACTGATTGCTCATGCGTTTCTTTTCTCCTTTTTAATTAAAAATGACACCCGCGCAATTTTATTCAATTCGCGGGTGTCGCTTCTCAAAATTATCGTTTCCGTACTCTTTCCACGCGGTACGGATTACGCAGAATTATATGCTGCTGCCGTCCTTTTTAAGAACGGTGTGCGGGAGAATTACTTTTCCTCGTTGGGGTAGGGCTCGAGGAATGCATGGAAGTGGCGCATCGGGAGATTGTGACCCCAGACAATACGCATGTTGGGGATGTTCTCACGGTCTTCGTACAGAGCCTTGACAGCGGCGATAACATAGTCAAGATGCTCCTTCGTCAGACGGCTGCGGTCGATTGCAAAGCGGACGACATTGCAGACCTCTGCCTGCTGCTCCGGAGTCTTGAGGTCATATTCCATGGAATAATCGCCCAGCTCGGATACGCGGATACCGTAGCGGCGGATAAGCTCCAGAGAGAAGCCCTCGCCTGCAAACGTCTCATGACCGCGCTTGCCGTCGAAAAATTCGTCCATATTGATGTATACGGCGTGGCCGCCTGCGGGAAGGACAACGCCCTTGACGCCTGCGTCATAGAAGCCCTCTGCAAGGTAGTTGCACTGTGCAACGCGCTCGTTCATGTAGTTGAAGTCGCAGCTCTCATACAGGCCGCATGCCAGAGCCATGATATCGCGTCCGGACATTCCGCCGTAGGAGTCGTTGCCGTAGCAGGATATCTGCTTGACCTTGAGCAGAACGCCGACGTCGGTCTTGACCGTGCCGTCTTCGTTGAACTCGGAGAAGTTCTTCCAGAACAGTCCCTTGTCGCGGAACGCAAGCATACCGCCCATGTTCGCATGACCGTCCTTCTTGGCGGACATCGTGAACGCATCGCAGTAAGAGAACATCTCGGTCGCTATCTCCGCGATGGACTTGTCGGCATAGCCTTCCTCGTTCATCTTGATGAAGTAGCAGTTCTCAGCCCAGCGGGCAACGTCGAACACCAGAGGAATGTTGTACTTGTGAGCAACGCGGTTGATCTCCTTGATGTTGCCCATAGATACCGCCTGACCGCAGACGGGGTTATTGGTGATGCAGCAGAATATCAGAGGAACATTCTCGGGACCTACGCCCTGAATGAGCTGCTCCAGCTTCTCTATATCCATGTTGCCCTTGAACGGGTTCTTTGCATAGCGGCCGCCCTCGGGAGTCTCCCACAGCAGCTGCTTGTTGTAAAGGTTGCGCGGAATGGAGCCCATCTGCTTGATGTTGCCCTCGGTGGTGTCAAAATGTCCGTTGGAGGGGATGGTGAACTTCTTACCGGGGTAACGCTTGTTCAGGATGTTGCGGACGATCTCCATCAGGACGGACTCTGCCGCACGGCCCTGCTGAATGATAAAAGCATTGGGGCGCTCCATCTGCGCTGCGCCGCCGTTGAACAGGCCGCCTTCATACTCGCAGAGGTAGACTTCATCCATCATCTTCTCGACGTCGCGGCAGTCGGTGCGCACGAGGTCAAGTATCTTCTTCCAATTCTTCTCGCCGCCGCGCTCGAATATATCGCGGAAGGTATCGAGAAGCACATAGTAACCGGTGTTGCGGCCATAGGCCTCATCGCCGAGGAACAGGGCTGCCCACTGCTGGTTGGTCATAGCAGTCGTGCCGGAGTCGGACAGCATATCAACCGTCAGCATGCCGGCAGGAAATGCAAACTCATTGTAATGCGTCGCTTTCAGCACGCGCTCTCTCTGCTCGACAGTTACCTCGGGAATGTCACGAACAGCAAAGGTGAAGTGATGCGGGGCGGGAACACTAAGGGGATACTGATTGCTCATAATACTTTTTACCTCCATAATTTTGGCGCTGTGCGCCGATTGTTTTTGGAGATACCCCGGTCGTCGCGGAACGGTTTCCCAATTCCGTCCTGCGCTTAGCGGCCAGTATCTGTTCACATGGTTATAAGCTCCTGTTCTGCTTCAAAGCACAGATTTACTTTGCGGCAATGACCTCGATCTCAACAAGAGCGTCCTTGGTCAGACGCGCAACCTCAACCGCACTGCGGGAGGGGAACTGCCCTTCGGTAAAGAATTCTGCGTATACCTCGTTCATCGCGGCGAAATTGTTCATGTCGCTGAGGAACACGGTAGTCTTAAGTACGTTATCCATAGCCGCGCCGGCCTGCTCAAGAATCGTCTTCACGTTGGTCAGCGACTGTCTTGTCTGTGCCTGTATGCCCTCCGGAAACACGCCGGTGGCGGGATCTATCGGCAGCTGACCGGAAGTAATTACAAGACCGTTCCATTCCGTAGCCTGCGAATAGGGACCTATGGCGGCAGGAGCCTTTGCTGTGCTTATGATTTTTTTCACTTCATGACTTCCCTTTCACGCATTTTTTAAGGCATTTTATCATTAGGATTCGGCCTTGTCAACAAGCTTTATTGCAGATTGAACATACATCCGTCGTTTTCGAACGTTCTTTTATATATTTTGACCATAACAATTTGTTCACAAATAGAGTGTATCCCGCCTTTTTATTTTGAAAAAAACAGGTAAAAAATGCCCCCTCGGGTCTTTTTCCCGAAGGGGCATTATCAAAATTTCCAAAAAACTCCCGTGCAAAGCAAGCGTTCAATTGTCCGCACGTCGCGGACATTTTGAACTTTCTGCACAGTGCGTCGGCTCTGCCGGTACCCGCTCTGCGCAGCTTTCTTCTCAGGTCTGCGCTTTTATTCCTCTTACATTCAGCGCCTTATTTATTTCATTGAGGACGCGCTTCTTGTCTGCGCTCCATGCCGGCGCGATCAGTTCTTTCTTTGCCCCGTCCCCTGTAAGTCTGTGTATCACCACATTCTCCGGAAGGAGCGCGACTGCGTCGGCGACTATACCGCAATACTCCTCCATTTCAAGCGTCTCAAACCTGCCCGCCCTGTACGCGTCGGCAAGCTCCGTCCCCTCAAGCACATGGAGCAGCTGAAGCTTTATCCCGTCCGTGCGCTCCCCTGCGTACCTGACGGTTTCAAGCATATCCGCCCTGCTTTCCCCCGGCAGTCCCAGAATGATATGTGTGATCCTGTGTACCGGGATCTTTTTAAGCGCCTCCATTGCCCTGTCATAGCAGTCAAGCCCATAGCCGCGGCGGATATAGGCCGCCGTTTTTTCATGAACGGTCTGCAAGCCGAGTTCCACCCAGAGCGTCGTTTTTTCCGATAACCTTGCAAGCATGTCAAGCTCACGCTCACCGAGACAGTCCGGACGCGTGGCGATGGAAACGCCGACTATACCCTCATACGCCGCGCTTTGCATATATATCCGCTCAAGTGCGTCAAGGTCGCCGTAGGTGCCGGTAAAGCTCTGAAAATAGGCGATATATTTAAGTCCCTTTCCCTTTTCGCCCAAGGTCCTTTTGGCGTATTCTATCTGTTCGGCAAGAGGCAGACCGGCAGGCGCGGCAAAATCGCCCGAACCACCGCGTGAGCAGAAAATACAGCCTCCTGCACCCTTTGTGCCGTCGCGGTTAGGACAGCTTGTCGAGGCGGAGAGGGCGAGCTTATATACCTTTTCGCCGAAAATCCGGCGGCAGTATGCGTTTGCGCTGACGTAAGCTTCAGCCATCTGCGTTCCGTTCCTCGGCGGTAAGTCCGGTTCTCATAAAGCGTGCCAATATTATAAAGGATATCACTACGTTTATAAAGTCGGCGATGAGCTGCGTCCACACAATGCCGTACATCCCGAAAAAGTGATTCAGTATAAAGAGCATGGGAATATTCAGCATCACCCAGCGCTGGACGCCGAGATACAGCGCCGTGCCGCCCTTGCCGAGCGCCTGAAACAGATGCACCGTGAAAAAGCTCATAAACATGAACGGGGTCGCGGGGCTTCTCGCACGCAGAAAAGCGGCGCCTATGGATATGGTATCAGCGTCATTGATAAAGAAATTGATGATATTGCCGGCAAGCGCCTCATAGGCCGCTATGCTTACCAGCCCGCAGACGATTCCCGCACAGAACGCCAGACGGAATATCTTTTTCATGCGGTCATAGTTCTTTGAGGCATAGTTATACGCAACCAGCGGGACCATGCCCTGAGATATGCCGATCCCGACGTTCAGCGGAAGCCGCTCCGCCTTGAGAACTATGCCGACGGCGGCAAGGGCAATATCGCTGTACCCCGCCATGAGCTTATCTATTATCATATAGTCAACATCAAACAGCAGCGTCACAAGGCAGGCCGGCAAGCCGACATTGAAAACCCGTTTCACGCTGTCTCCCGATATGCGGACGGGACGCAGAGTTATAACGGTGCTGTCTCGTATTCTGAGCAGCACGGCGGCATAATAGATGCAGGAGGTCACGTTTGATAAGAACGTGGCAATGCCGACGCCAAGTATTTCGCTGCCTTTCGGGAGGATGACAAACATGAAAAGCGGGTCAAGCGCAATATTCAGCAGTCCGCCGAGTGCAACGCCGAAGCCCGCCTCGGCGGATCGGCCGGTGCTTCTGAGCATATTGGAAAGCACATTCGCAAGCACCGTCGGAACGGCGCCGAATACTATCACACAGGTAACGTACTGCTTCGCGTAAACATACGTATGCTCCCCTGCGCCGAGAAAGTGCAGGAGCGGCTCCATAAATACGGCGGTAAGCATCGCAAAAACCGCTGAAATTATCACGCCGAGCCACACGCTGAACGATGTGACCGCCGACGCCTCTTCCAGCTTGCCCGTTCCAAGGAGCCGCGAAACATATGTGCCGCCGCCGACGCTCGAAAGATTTGCAAGCGCGATAAGCACATTGAATATCGGCAGGATGAGCGAAACGCCCGCAACCATATACGGGTCGTTCGTCTGACCGACAAAAAACGTGTCCGCCAGATTATATACAAGTATTATTATCTGCCCGAGTATGGTCGGGATCGCCATTTTTGCCAGAGCCTTCGGCACCGGCATCGTTTCAAAAACTTCCGTCTCTCTTTTTTCTTTCATTTCTCTTTCCAAAATTCCGTTCACAAGCAAAATATCTCTATACAACGGTGGGATATTATACTACTTTTTCAGGCTTTGACAAGCTTTTTCGGGTAAAAAATGCTTATTTATATAAAAAAACGCCCGCCGCATCGAGCGGCGGGACAGGTTTTCAGTTGAAAGTGTCTGCTATTACTCAGCGTCTTCCCAGTTATGCCAGACGTTCTGGACATCGTCGTTATCCTCGAACATATCCAGCATTTTCTGCATATTCTTTATATCATCCTCATTGGTGAGTTTGATATAGCCGTTCTGGGGAAGCATCTCGACCTGAGCGGAGAGAAGTGTGTACTTTTTGGCAAGCGCATCGGCAACGGAAGCAAGGTCCTCCTCGGTGGTATAGACGTTCATGACCTCGCCGTCAGCCTCAAAGTCGGCCGCGCCCGCTTCAAGAGCGTCCATCATCACCTCGTCCTCGTCCAGCTCCTCATCCTCGTTATCAATAACGATAACGCCCTTGCGGTCAAACGACCATGACACGCAGTTGGAAGCGCCCATGTTTCCGCCGTACTTATCGAAATAATGGCGCATTTCACCGGCGGTACGGTTGCGGTTGTCGGTCATCGTCTCAATAATAACGGCGACGCCCTGAGGACCGTAGCCTTCATACACTATCTTTTCATAGTTGTCGTTATTGCCTGATCCGAGAGCTTTTTCAATAGTGCGCTTAATATTATCGTTGGGCATATTGGCCGCCTTTGCCTTTGCAATGACGGTGGCAAGCTTGGAATTGCTGCGCGGATCGCCGCTGCCGCCTTCTTTGACGGCAACTATCATCTCACGTGCTATCTTCGTGAAAGCCTGCGCGCGTTTGGCATCGGCCGCGCCCTTTGTTTTCTGTATATTGTGCCACTTTGAATGACCTGACATAGTAACAGCTCCTCTTATCTTTGAAATCGTGTCAACTTAAAATATTTTATCACAGTCTCATTTATATGGCAAGAGGCATTTTGCGTTCAAATGCCTTTCGGTATAAGCAGCAGCTTTCCCGCGTAATTTTCCTCTTTTCCGTTTACCGCCTCGATCTCCTCCACACTTGAATGATAGCGCCGCGCATATTCCCACAGCTCATTTTTCTCTGCGCGCACTATTGTCACGGTGGGGAACGAGGAAAAATCATACGGCTCATCCTCGTTCAGCTCAAGACTCACCACGGTTGACTTCTCGGTATATTTTTCACTGCTGTATGTAAGCTCCACGGCGGCGTGAGTGTCGATAACCCCGCCGTCGGTGCGTATATATACGTCTGCCAGCCGCCACGAGATTACGCGGCTCTCCCTGCCCTCGCACTCGCCTTCAACGCTCACGCTCCTGCGGGTCGCGCTCAGTTCTCCCTGCACGGTGCGGTACACGATATCATACACTATCTCGCCGGAGACTTTTCCGTCGCCCACGGCGGGCTGGAGCACCGATGGGAGTATACTCAGAATGTCGGTAAAATCCTCCGAAATGCTTATTTTTTCATCGGAAACAAGCTTCGTCTGGCGTATTTGCAGCTGCTCGATCTGACGCACGCTCTCGCCTGTGCAGGTACACGGCAGAAGATTACTGTACGCGTCGGAAATATATGAGCAGGTTTTTCTGCTGTAGCAAGCCGCCTGCAAAACCGCATGTATCTCCGCGTTGAGCATTTTTTCGCCGTTTACCGTGTCGGAAATATCAAAATACTGCGAGCACAGCTCCACGGTGGAAATACACCTGTCGGTCTGCTCCTCGCCGGTCTCTATTATCTGTGAAAACGGCGTTGAAAACTCGGTTTTCAGCGGATAGCACACATTTTCCGCAAGATACACGACCTCGATCTTCAGCTCTCCCCGTGCGATAGCCTTTGTGCCTATAAGCTGCGTATCGTTTACGCAGAACTCCGCTCTCTCGCAGACAAGTCTTTCCGGCGTTCCTTTTGAAGACGGAAAGCTGAACTGCTCGCTCACGGCGAAGCTTCTCTCCGCCGCCGCCGATATAAGGGAAAATTCGCCGCTCTCGCGCTTGACATGGATTCCCTTTTCGGCAAGGTTTTCGGGAAGCACCGTCTCGGAGATCACGCTTTCATGGGTATATACGTCCAGCTCGCCGCTTACGGAGAAGGTAAGCGAAATTTTTCTCGGATTGATTATCCGCGCCTGAGCGTCGGTAAGATTCAGCCTTATCCGGGTCCGGGCATCGTCCGAAATGCCCGGCACATCGTAATCGGCCGTAAATTTTTTTGAAAGCCTGACATATGATACGGCGTCGGCACTCTCCGTGATATAGAGCACCGTCGCCTCCGCTTCCCCGCTCACGCTTACGCCGCGTGTCGTGACGTCCTTGCTTTTAAGCAGTACATTTGTCTTTACGGACACTATTTTCCCGATATCGTCATTGGTGTCCGGCACGACCGCCTCACCGGTCTCCTGAATACATTTTACTATATGCGCCGTTTCCCTGTAACCGGCCGCAGTTTTATTTTCAAAGGACAATTCCATCGGCATACGCTCCTTACGCACAGTTTGTACAGCCTATGCCGCGTCGGGGAGGAATATTACCTTCCCCCGAACAGCGTGACTATCTTTGCCAGAAACTTTGGCAATCTTATTATCAGCACCCTCATATTCTCCCCTCCTGAATTTTACAGCACTTTTTTACCGGCGCTTCACCGGAACGCTTCCGTTTTTCTGCCGGTGTATACTCAGCAGCATCTCCTTATATACCAGATCCCGAAGCAGATGAGCGCCGCCGCCAGCAAGAACCACCAGACTTCGCCCGGAAGCACCAGCGCCAGGATTATCACCACACCCAGAATCATTGCACAGCACCCAACGGGTCCACCTCTCCTGCGCATAGTAAAACCGCCTCCTGCCTAATAATATGCAGAAAGCGGCAAAAAAATGACAAATTCCGGCGCATTGACATGTACTATTTTATTTCCCATGCTTTGTGCTGTGCGCAAAGCTCGTACAGCTGAGTATAGCTCTTATACCGGCTGCGGCATATTCTGCCCGCAGCAACGGCTTCGGTCACGGCGCAGCCCGGTTCTTTGAGGTGGGCGCAGTCGTTGAAGCGGCATGAGCCTATGTACGGCAGAAAATCAATGAAATCATATTGAAGCTGCTCCTTCTCAATGCTGCCCATCATCTCTATCTCGAAAGAGGCAAAGCCCGGGGTATCGGCGACAAAGGTATCATCCCCGAGCGCATAGAGCTGAACATGTCTCGTGGTATGCCTGCCGCGGCCAAGCTTTGCGCTGACCTCGCCGGTCTCGATATGCGCGTCAGGCAAAAGCACATTCATTATACTCGATTTGCCGACGCCCGAATTTCCCGTGAAAGCACAGACCTTGCCGCGCATGGCGTCCATAAGCGCGTCCACTCCGTCGCCGGTCACTGCGCTGCACCGGACGACGGTAAAGCCCGATGCAGAGAATATATCATAAAGCCCGTCAGCCGTGTCGATGTCTGTCTTGTTGATGCACACTATAAGCTTGCATCCGGAATGCTCCGCAATGACGGACACCCTGTCCACAAGAAACGGGTCGGTCACGGGATTCGTGTTGGCCGCGACAAATACAAGCGCGTCAACATTGGCTACCGCGGGACGGATGAAAAAATTTTTTCTCTTTTCAACGCTTTCCACCCTGCCCTTGCCGTTTGCATCCCTGCTGCACGACACCATATCGCCCACGAGCGGCGAGGTACCGTCGAGGCGGAACTTTCCGCGTGCCTTGCACTCGAGTATTCCGTCGTCGGTCTGCACATAATAGAAGCCGCTGAGGGCCTTAACGATTCTTCCCTCTGTCATCTGATACTCCATTGCAGGATTATTCGCCGGACCGTATCATTACCACGGTCCTCTTGAGATTTGAAGAACGATCTTTGTATACTCCTCCACGTCCGAAAATGCGGGAACGCTTTGCCCGATAACCGTACCGGCATCATACTCGCTGGACACCGTTTCTGCGCCGCCGTAGCTCAGGCCTGCGTTTTCAAGCTTTATCCGCGCCGCGTCCTCGGTAAGACCTATGAGATTGGGCATAGAGAGATACCGCGTTTCGGTTCCGCTGCTGACGATAACATATACGGTCGAACCGGCGCTTATTTTTTCGTTTGCGGACGGGCTGGTGCTGATGACAAAATCCTTGCTGACCGTGTCGGAGGTCGTATTTTCTATCTCGACGGCAAGTCCCGCATTTTGCAGCGCCAGCGTAGCCTCGCGGTAGTCCATATTAACGACGTCAGGTACGGGCGTGAGCACCACGCCGCTGCTGACCGTCAGATCGACACGTATGCCGTCGGGCGTTATCATCATGCTGCGCCCCGCCTCAGGCTCCTGCGAAAGGATGCGCCCGCTCTCGTTTTTCGTATCGATAACATAGGTAACGTTGAATTTATAGGTCTGTCCAAGCTCCACATTATTTGCGATCTCGTCATAATTGCTGCCTATAAAATTCGGAAGCGGAATACGCTCTGCCGGAGAAAAGACGTCGCCCAGCCAGAAGTTCCACAGAAACGCAAACAGCCCTATGACCACAAGCATCGCGCCGAGGGTGCCTGTCGCAAACGCCACGCGGCTTGAGCGCTTTTTTCTCTCGGCATACTTGTCCTTCGAAAGCTCGCTTATCGAGCGCACCGGAACGACGGCGGGGTTTTCATACCTGGGCTGCCTGGGCTTGCGCATCTGGCGGCGGGTAAAAGCCTCCAGCGCGTCATACAGCTTATCGGCGCTCTGGTAACGCTCCTCTATATCCGGGTCCATCGCTTTTTCAACGATCCGCTCAAGCTCTTCCGGCACATCCGGCGTATACTCCGAGATCGGCACGGGAGGCTCAAGGTGCTTCGCGGCTATCTCATTTATCGAATCGCCCGTGAACGGCTTTACACCCGCAAGCATCTCGTACATCACGACGCCGAGAGAGTAGATGTCGCTTCTTGCGTCAGGATCGTTGCCGCGTGCCTGTTCGGGCGCGATATAGTGTATGGAGCCTATCGCCTCGTTGCTGTCCTGCCGCTCATCCTCAAGCGCGGCTATGCCGAAATCGGCGACCTTTATCGTACCGTCGCGCAGCAGCATGATGTTCTGCGGCTTTATATCGCGGTGGACTATGCCGCGCTGGTGCGCGTGGGAAAGCGCCTTGGCGATCTGCTTTGCAAAATGCACGGCCTCTTTCCAACTTATAGCGCCGCGCTTTTTCAGATACTGCCTGAGCGTTATCCCGTCTATCAGCTCCATGACTATGTATTCCACACCGTCACAGCTGCTTACATCGTAAACCGCCACTATATTCGGATGGGAAAGCATAGCAATCGCATGAGATTCCGCCAGAAAGCGGCGGCGGAACTCCTCATCCTCGGCGAACTCGTCTCTGAGCACCTTTATGGCAACAAAGCGGTTGAGACGGTGGCAGAACGCCTTGTATACGACCGCCATTCCGCCCTCTCCGATAACGCTCTCGATCTCATATCTGTTGTCAAGAAGTTTTCCGATAAGACTTTCGTTTTCTTTCATCGCTGAATTGTCTCCATTTGAAGCGGCGCCTGCCGCTTATTTTACCGTTGCGATAACGGTAACATTGTCCCTTGCCCCTCTGTTGAGCGCTTTTCTCATCAGGTAGCGGCACAGCGCCTCGGGACTGCGGTTTTCCTTTGCGGCTTCAAGTATTTCATCTTCCTCCAGTGTGTTGGTAAGCCCGTCGGAGCACAGCAGCAGCACATCATCCGCACCGATGCTGACTGGGAAGACATCCGCCTTCACCGTGGCCTCGGAACCGACGGCTCTTGTGATAACGTTTTTCTGCGGGTGGGTTTTTGCCTGCTCCTTCGTGATCACGCCGGATTCCACCAGCTCCTGTATAAGAGAATGATCCCTTGTTATCTGTGTGATACGACCCGCGTCCGGCGAAATGAGATACGCCCTGCTGTCGCCCACATTGATAATATAACCGTTTCCGTTGTTCTTAATCACGCCGCCGACAATTGTACTGCCCATCCCACGGTACATCTCGTCAAACATGGAGTACTCGTATGATACCCCGTTCGCTTCCCGGCACGCCTCCTCAAGCATCTGCGGCAGAGGTATCTTCTTTCTGCCGCGTGAGGTGAGCCTTTCGTAAACAAACGAAACGAACGCCTTGTTTGAAATACGGCTGGCGATTTCTCCCGCTTTCGCGCCGCCCATACCGTCACAAAGGGCAAGTATGGTGCAGTCGGCCGCGTCGCATTTTTCTATTATGAAGCTGTCCTGATTGTCTTTTCTTACGGCGCCCTTGTCCGTCAATCCGAAGCTTTTCATAAACACTGCTCTTTCTTCTGCATTTTCCGCCTGAGCTGTCCGCAGGAGGCGTCCACATCGCCGCCAAGCTTTCTGCGGACGGTTACGTTGCATCCCGCGTCCTCAAGGATCCTGATGAATGCCTTCATATGCCCCGCGGTAGAGGGGCGGAACCTGCGTTCCTCGACATGGTTGAGCGGGATAAGATTCAGATGCGCACCGACCGCAAGCGCACGTTTTGCAAGAAGTCTTGCGTGCATCTCCGTATCGTTCACCCCGTCGATCATGGCGTATTCAAAGGAAATGCGGCGGCCTGTCTTCTCATAGTATTTTTTGCAGCAGTCTATAAGCCTGTCAACGCCGCGCCCCCTGTTGGCCGGCATCAGCATTGAGCGCGTCTCATCGTCCGGCGCGTGCAGCGACACAGACAGGGTGATCGGCATATTTTCATTTGCAAGATCGTCAAACCGCTCGGTAATGCCGCAGGTGGAAAGGGAAATGTGCCGCATACCGATATTCATGCCCTTTTCGCAGTTTACAAGGTGCAGAAAGCGCATGACATTATCATAATTATCAAGCGGCTCTCCTATTCCCATGAGTACGATATTGGAAATGCGCCTGCCGGAATCAAGCTGGGAAAACATTACCTCGTCAAGTATCTCATGCGCTTCAAGTCCCCTGACAAGCCCGCCGATGGTGGAGGCGCAGAAAGCGCAGCCCTGACGGCATCCCACCTGCGATGAAACGCACACGGTGTTGCCGTGCTTATAGCTCATAACGACCGTCTCTACGGCATTTCCGTCTTTCAGCTCCCAAAGGTATTTTATTGTCCCGTCTATACCGGAAACCTGCTTTGAAAGCACCTTCGGCGCGTATATCTCATATTCGGTTTTCAGTCTTGCGCGCAGCTCCGCCGGAAGATTCGACATTGCGTCAAAATCCCTCACGCCCTTTGCAAGCCACTCATATACCTGAGCCGCCCTGAACTTCGGCAGCCCCATTGAGATGAACTCCGCCGTCAGCTCCTCCGGAAGCATCGAAACAATATTTTTCACAATATTTTTACCCGTCTATTCAGTGTATATCATTTTTTCAAAAGCTTTGCGGCAAAAAAGCCGTCTGTTCCGTCGGTATTCGGCCAGAAAGTATATGTACCGCCGTCGCCGGCGATGTTTCCTGCCTTGAAGGGAACAAGAGAAAAACCGGGATTGTCCGAAAGAAAAGCTCTGACAACGCCTTCGTTTTCGGCTTCAAGCACGGTGCAGGTGGAGTACAGAAGCGTCCCGCCCGGCTTTACATACTCCGCAAGGCGGTTCAATATGGCAAGCTGTATATCGGGAAGTCCCTTTATCTCTTCCTCTTTTTTGCGGCGTATCTCCGGCTTTTTCCTGATAACGCCGATCCCGGAACAGGGCGCGTCGGCAATGACCGTATCAAACGCGCCGACAAACTCATCCCGGCGTACTCTTGCGTCGCTGCACATAACGGTAATGATATCTATCCCCAGCCGCCGTGCGTTTTCCTCTATCAGCCGAAGCTTCTTTTCGTTTATATCGCAGGAGACTATTTCTCCGCTGTTTCCCATTTTTATCGCCGACGCCAGAGATTTTCCGCCCGGCGCGGCGCAGGCGTCAAGCACCCTTGTCCCGCTCTTTACATCCGCTATCTCGACGGCTGTCCTCGCGGCGTTGTCCTGAACATAGAAAAGTCCTTCCTCAAAACCGGGCAGTGCTGCAACATTGCAGCTTTCAAGCTCTATCGAATTATCCGGAAAGACGCTTCTTGTATATACCCTTTCAAGCCTGTCGAGAGCGCGGGTATAGTCGGTCGTATCAACTTTGAGCGTATTTATCTGTATATCGAGCTTTGGCGGCTCGTTATTGCAGGCGAAAAAACGCTCCGCAAAATCATAGCCTTTCTCGGCAATTATGCGTTTTGTCAGCCACAGGGGATGACTGTATTTTATGGATAAATGTTCCGCGCTGCCCTCGCCGGGTATCGGCGGCAGAGCGTCTTTATTCTCCGCCGTGCGGCGAAGCACGGCGTTTGCAAGCCCTGCCGCTCTTTTAAGCCCCGAGGCGGCGCAAAGCTCCACACTCTCGTTGACTGCCGCTCTCGCCGGTATCTTGTCAAGGAAAATAAGCTGGTATACGCCGAGGCGCAGAATGTCCCTCAGCTTCGGCTCAAGCTTTTTGCCGCCGGAGAAGCTGTCGATATAAAAATCGCAAAGAGCGTCGTTTTGCAGTACGCCCAAAATGAGCCGTGAGGACAGCGCCGCGTCGCGCCCGTCAAGTCCGGCTTTTTTTATGGCGCCGTCTATGACGGCTCCGGACCATGCGCCGTCTCTGCGGCATTTCTCAAGGGCGTCAAGCGCCGCGATCCTTGCGTTGCTTTTCATCATTCCGTCTTTATTTTATGTCCTCTCAGAAAATCGGCGGCTTTCATGCGCTTCTTTCCCGGCGCCTGAAGCTCCTTTATCATGACCGTTTCGCCGCTGCCGCAGGCTATCTCGATACCGTCGTTACCGGCGCTGACCACGCTGCCGGGTGCTTTTTCCGTTCTGTTTTCCGTATAATCCGCCGCGTATATCTTATATACCGCGCCGTCTATCTCTGCGGTCGCGGTCGGCCACGGCTGCATCCCGTATATCCACTTTATAACGGCGCGTGCATCCTTGCCGAAATCTATCGGTGAAAGGCTCTTGTCGAGCATAGTCACATAAGTCGCCTCGGCATGGTTCTGCGGTATTCTGGGCGCGGTTCCGTTCCCGACAGCCCTGAGCGTCTTATCAAGAAGCTCCGCCCCCATTGCCATGAGCCTGTCAAAAAGCTCGCCGGAGGTCTCAAACTCACCTATCTCCGTTTCGGCGGTATAGATAATGTCCCCCGCGTCCATATCGTGCGCAAGGTACATGGTGGTGACGCCGGTCACTTTATCGCCGTTGAGCACCGCCCACTGTATCGGCGCAGCGCCCCTGTATTTCGGCAGGAGCGAACCGTGGACATTTATAGCGCCGTATTTCGGCAGAGCAAGAATATCATCCGGAAGGATCCTTCCGTAGGCAACGACGACCAGAATATCCGGGGCAAGCTCACGCAGTATCGCAAGCGCCGTCCCGTCGCGCATCTTCTCCGGCTGGTACACCGGAAGTCCGTTTTCAAGGGCAAGAGCCTTGACTGGTGAAAACGCCATTTCCATCCCGCGCCCCTTGGGCTTGTCCGGCTGGGTGAAAACGCCGGCGATATCGTATTTTTCGTCTATCAGCTTTTTAAGGGACGCCGCGGCAAAGTCCGGCGTACCCATGAAAACAATGCGCATAGATTTTACTCCCCGTCCTCAGTTCCGGCAAGCATCTCCTTCTTTTCCTCCTCGGTGAGCATACGCTCGCACTTGGAGGTAAAGAGTATGCCCTCAAGATGATCTACCTCATGGCAGAAGCAGCGGGCGGTAAGTCCCTCGCCCTCGACCTCAAAAAACTCTCCGTCTCTGTCCTGTGCTCTGACCCTGACATGCTCGGGTCTTTTGACGACGCCGTACTCGTTCGGAACGCTCAGACAGCCCTCAGCGCCGGTCTGCTCCCCGGAAGTCTCGACTATCTCAGGATTGACAAGCTCGATAAAATACTCGTCCTCATCGTCATCGACATTCGTTTCAAGCACGATAACGGCACGCCGCAGAACACCTACCTGAGGAGCGGCAAGCCCCACGCCGCCGGATTCGGCAAGCGTTTCGGTCATATCGTCAAGAAGCTGATGAAGACGTTCGTCAAACTTCGTCACCTCGCGGCTTTTTTTATAAAGCTGCGGCTCTTCGGCTGTCAGTATTTTTCTAAGTGCCATATCTCTTTCTCCTCTGATGCTGTTTATTGGCAAGCGATTGAAAAAAACCGGGGTTCAACCGCGTTCATTCAAGCGGGTTCGCGTCCGCATACACGGAAACGCCCCTGAATCTTTTATCACAGCTGCATTCCATTACAATGCGTGAAATGAAAGCGCGCATCTCCTTTTCATTCGTGCAGCTGATATTGACCCTGTATCTGTATCTGTTGTTCACCCTGACCACCGGCAGAGGCGCGGGGCCGAGTATGACAACATCGTTTCTTCCTTTTAAAACGACGTCGAAAAAGCTTCTTATATATTTCCCGCACCTGACCGTAAGCTCCTCATCCGCGCCGGTCACGGTCACGGAATAGAACTGCATATAAGGCGGGGCATTCTGGAGCTTTCTCAGCTCGATCTCCGAACGGTAAAACGCCTCGTAATCCTGCGCGGCGCTGTTGAGAATGGTTTCGTTTTCGGGGGTAAAGGTCTGTATGACGGCTCTGCCCTCCTTTTTGCCTCTGCCGCTGCGGCCGATGACCTGGGTGAGCAGAGAAAACGTTCTCTCCCCGGCCCGGTAGTCGCCTGCGTAAAGGCTCTGATCGGCAAGTATGACGCCGACAAGCGTCACATCCTCAAAATTAAGTCCCTTTGTGACCATCTGCGTACCGACCATTATGGGAATTTTCTTTTCGCGGAATTTTTTGAAAAGCTCCTCATGCGAACCGGCCGGGGCGACGGAATCGGTGTCCATGCGCAGAACCTCAACGCCGGGGAAAAGCCCATCAAGCTCGTCCACCACAGCCTGCGTTCCCGCGCCGGAAAAGCTCAGCTCTCCACCGCAGTCGGGACAAACGCGGTCAATGCGCTTGGAATAGCCGCAGTAATGGCACATAAGCCGGTCGTTGCTGCCGTGATAGGTGAGTGAAACACTGCAGCGAGGGCATTTATAGGTATACCCGCATTCCCGGCAGGTTATGAGCTTGCTTGTGCCGCGGCGGTTTATAAACAGTATGCACTGTTCTCCGTTTTCTATGTTTTTCTGTATTTCATCCCGCAGAAATGTGCTTATGGCTCCGGAATTTCCGCGTCGAAGCTCCCGCTTCATATCGACCACCGTGACGGCGGGAAGTCTCATGTCGTTATAGCGGCTGTCAAGCCGGAAAAACGCGTACTTTCCCGTATCCGCCTTATAGCGGCTCACGACCTCAGGCGTGGCGGAACCCAGAAGCAGCAGACAGCCCGCCTTTGCACAGCGGAATTTTGCGACCTCCCTCGCGTCATAGCGGGGGTTGTTCTCCGACTTGTATGTCTCCTCCTGCTCCTCATCGATAATAATAAGCCCGAGAGAGGCGGCGGGGGCGAATACGGCGCTGCGGGTACCGATAATGACGCGTGCCTTGCCCGCCTTTATACGCTTCCACTCGTCATAGCGCTCCCCCGTGGAGAGGCTTGAGTGCAGAACGGCGATATCGTCCCCGAAATAGGACGAAAAGGTTTTTATCATCTGAGGAGTAAGCGCGATCTCCGGCACCAGAAGTATGGACGCCTTGCCGCGCTCTATCTGACGGCGGATCAGGTGGACATACACGCTCGTCTTTCCGCTGCCGGTAACGCCCTGCAAGAGCGCCGCGGCGGTTTTTCCGCTCTCAGCAAGCTCCGAAATGCCTTCAAAGGCCTCGCTTTGCTCCCTGTTGAGTACGGGAAGCGGATCTGTCTCACCGGCGAAAACCTCGGGGCGTCTGTATACCTCGCGTCTGTAAAGCTCAACGATCTCCGCCTTTTCAAGCGCTTTAAGCGCCTGTCTTTTCGCGCCTGCGAATTTGAGAAGCTCAGTCGAAGGAACGGCTTCAAAGCCGCAGAGCATATCAATGATCGCGGCCTGCTGACGCGACCTGCGCCGTTTTTTCTCGGCAAAGTCCATTGCGTCCTCGGTCGCAACGGCAAGACGCGCCATTTCGACCGTTTTATCGCCGATGCGCCTTCCGCCCTCGTCGTCAAACCACAGCCCCGCCGGAAGCATGGCCTTTACGGCGTCGTACACGGTGCAGAAAAACCTTTCACGCAGGAAAAGCGCTAGCCTTATCTGCTCGTCGGAAAGCACCGGCGCGTCATCAGGCAGAGCAGTTATGGGTTTGAGCGCATCGTACTCGCTCCGGTCGTACACGCCGAGCACGATCCCCTCGCTGCGCCTGTTGCCCTTTCCGAACGGCACAAACACTCTCATTCCGGCGCACACCTTACCGGCAAACTCCTCCGGAATGAGATAGTCGTAAGGCTTATCTATCCAATATGTTGCGGCTGATACCGCGATTTTTGCGATTTTTTCGTTCACCCTGTATTTTCCGCCTGATCAGGTTTCGGTATGAAGCGCGGAATGATCCCGCGCTGTGCCTGCGGCATTGCCGCAATTATTCCTTTATTGAAAGCTTTCCGGTATAAACCTCGTCGATCGCTATCGAAACAGGCTTCTTTTCCAGAGGTATCTGTTTCTCCTCGGCTTCCGCGGATATCTGGCGCGCACGCTTGGCAACGAGATTAACAAGCTGATAGCGGCTGCCGGTCTTTTCGGCGAGTTCTGACACGGGGGGATAAAGCATCATAATAATATACTCCATTTCTCTGCTGAACGCAGACTAAATTGTTGACTTTTCCGGTTCTTTTCCCGTAAAGCAGCGCTTACGGCTTTGGCTTTGCGGCTGAATTATTTCAGCTGAATATATTCTTTTCTCAAATCATAACGGCATTTTTCGGCGGTGATTATGGCGGAAAGCTCCTTCGCGGCTTTATCGGCGTCGTCGTTGATGATGATATAGTCATAGAAGTCGGCTTCCGCGTATTCCTGCTCCGCTCTTATGAGCCGCGCCTCGATCGCCCGCTGCGTATCCGTGCCGCGCTTTTCAAGGCGCTTTCTCAGCTCCTCGATAGATGGGGGAATAATAAATATCTTTACGGCATCGGGCTTTTTCTCGTTTATCTGCCGTGCGCCCTGCACCTCGACGTCCAGCAGGACATTAAACCCCTCGGCGGTCTTTTGCTCAATATACGCTTTCGGAGTGCCATAGCTGTTTGCGCAGTACTCAGCATGCTCAAGAAGCTCGCCGTTCTCGATCATTTCCCTGAATCGGTCAAGCTCAACAAAGAAATATTCTTTGCCGTCCGTCTCGCCGGTACGCGGTTTTCTCGTCGTGACCGACGTTGAGAAGCACACGTCATCCCTTTCCGCAACAGCCTTTGCCACAACAGTGCTTTTGCCCGCGCCGGACGGGCCGGAGATAACTATAAGTCTGCCCTTTTCACGCATTTTTTTCATCCTCCGTATCAGTTTTTCCCTCTATTCGATCTGCCAGGGCTTCGCATTGCAATGCCGACAATATGACATTCCCGCTGTCGGTAATGATGACCGCTCTTGTGCTTCTGCCAAAGGATGCGTCAATAAGCAGCCCCTTCTCACGCACATCCTGTATCATGCGCTTGATCGGCGCAGATTCCGGACTTACTATCGAAACTATCCTTCCGACAGACACAAGATTGCCGAAGCCTATGTTTACAAGCTTCATGACCTCTCCCGCCTTTATTCGATATTCTGGATCTGCTCTCTGATCTTTTCTATCTCCGATTTCAGCTCGACCACTACATGGGCGATCTCAGAATTCTGGCACTTTGAGCCGATAGTATTTGCCTCTCTGTTGAACTCCTGCACGAGAAAATCGATCTTCCTTCCGATCGGAGAACTGCCGTTTATCATAGTTTTAAGCTGGGACATATGGCTTCTGAGGCGCACCGTCTCCTCATCTACGGCGATATGATCGGCAAAGATCGCCGCCTCGGCAAGTATCCTGCTCTCGTCAATGCCGGATGAGGCAAGCACCTCCGTCATCTTCTGCTCAAGGCGCGCACGGTAATCCCTGACAGTCTCCGGCGCTTTTTCCTCGACGATCCCGACAAGGCGGTCAATTGTCTCAAGACGGCTGAGCACATCGTCCCTGAGCTTTTCGCCCTCGCGGATGCGCATCTCGTCAAAGTCCTTCAATGCCTTTTCGGCGATGGCCGAAATCGCCGCGGCGATCTCCTCCGCGTCCATATCTTTTTTTTCAACGGACAGCACGTCCGGCAGACGCGCAACGGACATTGCCGTCAGGTCGTTCGTGACGGGGTATTCCTCAAAAATATGGGTTATTGCGTCAATATAGCCCTTCAGAAGCGCTTCATTGACCCTGACCGCAACATCCCCGGCTGAGGAGGAATCGACCGTCACAAACACGTCCACCTTGCCGCGGCTTATGTGCGACTGAACGGCGCTCTTTACCGCGTCCTCGGCAAAAATGAAGCTTCTGGGAAGCCTTACTGAGGTATCAAGATAGCGGTTGTTGACGCTTTTCAGCTCAACCGTTATTTCGAACCCATCCGCAGCGCCCTTTGCACTGCCGTAGCCTGTCATGCTTTTTATCATCTGCATCGCCTCAATTGATTTTTATTATATTGAAAGTTATTTTTTCTTTCTTTCTCTTCTGGGACACCACAAGAATGACGGCGCTGAGAAGCAGCGCGCCAAAGCTGACCGCAATGCACACACCCTCGGAAGCGCCGATGGCGGCTGCGGCAAGATACCCGGCAAGGAAGAGCACTATCGGCATGATATAGACCAGCGCCACCGCGCCGAACACCTTTGAGCTCTGGCTTTCGATGAGCACCTTCTGTCCCGGCTTTGCGCCGAGCGGGTTATTGGCTATCGCACGCACCTCATTGCCGCACACGCAGCCCTCGCAGCTGCCGCAGTTCCCGCCGCAGGCGGTAAGCCTTGTGACCATGACCTCGGCGGTATTATTCGGCATAAGCTTTGTAACTATTGCATCGTTCGTCATGGCACAGCCTTCCTTATCTCCACTGACACAGTATACGGTCCGCCAACGGCGCCGACGTCCGTAAATCCGTCCACCATGATTTTTACGACGGGGCTGTAATTGCCGACGGATTCCTTGAAGTCCGTAAGATCGGCGACTGCGCGGATGTTGTCTCCCTTAAGCTCCGCAAGCTGCTCCGCCGTGCCTCTGACGGTAACTTCTATGCTCTCGGTAATGATGTCTGCGGCATAGCCCTCCGTAACGCCCATGCAGGAGATGTTGCGGACGATGAATTTCTTCGTTTCAAGCCCGACTATTTCAATATCCACCTTCGCCTCTGTCGCGCCGGTGAGATTCCTCAGCTCATTGTCTATCGTGATCGGATAAGTCTCGCTGAAGGTGGAGGAAAATTCGGTAAGGTCGATCGTCCCCACCACTATTTTGTTCATGCCCTCAAGCAGTGCCGAATCGCCCGCAAGGGTAATGCTTTCAGGCTCTATCTTTATCTTGGTGTTCGCCTTTGTCGCGCCGGAGCCTTCGATAAGATCAACGCTTATCGGTATATCCTTTACCAGCAGCAGCGGTAGCGTAGCCGTTACGGTATCTTCCGAACAGGTAAGTCCTGCGGTAGAACACTCGTCCCCGTTTTCGTCCATCAGCACAAAGGGCACCTCGGTGGAATACGTGCTGCTTACGTTATCCATCGAAAACGTCACCCACGCGTAGGAAACGTTTTTAAGATAGCTGTCGGGACCGGACACGGTTATCGTGGACGGTTCAAACACCGGCGCTTCCGCCGTACATCCGGGTGCAAGAGAGCCGTCAAAGCTGCCTCTGACCTGAACGGTCTTCGTATTGAGCGGCGACACCATAAAGCTTACGGTATCCGGTACCTTGCCGGAAACGGTTATCTTTGACGTATCAACGCCCTCGGGGTATGAAATATAATACTGTTGCGATGTGAAGGCCGATCTTGAAAGCTTGCTGACATCAACACAGGCGGAAAGATCCTCCGCGTCGAGCGACATTATCGCCCTTCTCGGTCCGGAGAGCACCACGTTGACAGAGGCGTTGTCCAGATCGGTTATGACCAGATTCTTCGTGCTTCTCAGCACCTCTTCTCCGACGAACTCCACCTTGACGCCCTTGAAGGTCGTGCGCACCACATCGTTCTGCGCGCTTGTAACATACATCCATATCGTAAGGGAAGCCGCAAGGGAAACGATCATCCAGAACAGTCTGCTGTTATAAAGTTTTTTCATTCTGCCTGTCCTCCCTGCCGCTGTCGCCTATGAAAAACTTCTTTAAGTACCTGAGCACCGTATCGCGCTTTCTTTCGACGACCTCTTCCGCCACAAGCTCCTTGCGCAGAACCGCGTTGAGCGAATTTTCATTAAGATGCCGCTTGAGCATCCCGTCGATCGCAACGGAGATCGCGCCCGTCTCCTCGGAGACGATCACGACAACGGCGTCGGACTGCTCGCTCATGCCTATGCCGGCTCTGTGCCGCGTCCCCAGCTCCTTGCTGAGATTTTCGTTCTGCGTTAACGGCAGCACACAGCCCGCTGCGGCGATCCTGCAATTCCTTATTATCAAAGCCCCGTCATGCATCGGCGCCTTGACAAAGAAAATGTTCTTTATAAGCTCGGCCGTGGTGTCGGAATTGATGAGTGTGCCGGTGCTCATGGCATGGGTAAGGCTGACATTGCGCTCAAAAACGATGAGTGCGCCGGTGTGCGTCCTTGACATATCAACGCAGGCGCGCACGGTTTCCGAAATGGCCGACTCGATAGCCGTATCGGTCGAAAAGCGCCCCTCCGTCAGCTTGCTTCCCATACGCTCAAGCATACGCCGAAGCTCCGGCTGGAAAAGGATCAGCAATGCGATAAGCCCCAGCTCCATCGCCTTTTGCATAAGCGCGTTTATCATCGTGAGCTTGGCTATATCCGATACCCACAGTATTAGAAAAAACAGCAGCACACCTATGGCAATGTTTCTGGAATTTGTCTTTCTTATGAACATAATTACCCTGTAAATAATATATGCCACAAGCAGTATATCTATATAATCGCTTATTCCCATCGAGCCTAAGTAATGGGTCGCGTTTCTGAATGCATTGCTGATCGTTACCATATTATTCCTTCCGTTTTGGCGAAAATATGCATATGTTCCCATTGTTTTTATATCGCAATATTATAATGCATATTACGGGAAAACGCAACACTCTCTTAAAACTCTTTACAGATATTTTTTATTATGCCTGCGGCGCTGACAACGTCGGCCTCGCTGACAAACGGCGAAAAGGACATTCTTACCGTCCCGCCGTCAAGCGTTCCGGCGCTTTCATGCGCAGCCGGGGCGCAGTGCAGCCCTGCTCTTACGCAGACGCCCCTGTCGGAGAGCGCCGCCGCCATACTCTCGCAGTCGATGCCGTCGGCGGTGAACGAAAGTACGCCGCTCTGCTCGCCGCCGTCGGATGCAAAAAGTCTTATCCCATGTATTTTCCCCAGCTCCCTGCGTGCGGTGTCCAGGAGTTTCCTTTCATATGCGGATATCCTGCCGTTTCCCTTGCTCATGACAAATTCCATTCCCGCCTTGAGTCCGGCTATCGCGCAGACGTTCGCTGTCCCCGCCTCAAGACGTTCCGGCAGATACTCCGGCATATCAGGGCTTTTGCTGTCGGAGCCGGAACCGCCGAACAGCAGCGGACGCACCTCGTGATTGCAGAGCAGCAGCCCCGTCCCCTGCGGACCGAAAAGCGATTTGTGTCCCGGCATGGCTATAAACGCCGCATTGAGCCTTTGCATATCCACGTCAAGTATTCCGGCGGACTGCGAAGCATCCACTATCAGTGGTACGCCGCGGCTGCTGCACATCCGCGCTATTTCATACACAGGCAGCACGTACCCGAAAGCATTTGACACATGGGTGCATACGACGGCCTTTTTACCAGGGATCTTTCTTTCAAAGTCCTCAAGCGCACCGGCGGCGTCGAAAAGCCTTCTGCCGGCAAAATCAACCTCGGCGGACAGGGCGTGCAGCGGTCTTGTTACGGAATTATGCTCAAACCCGGACACGAGTACCCTGTCCCCCGGTTCAACAAGGGAAAAGATCGCAAGATTCAGCGCGTGAGTCGCATTTTGGGTAAAAACGATATCAGAAGGGTCTTTTACATGAAAAAGCTTTGCCGCCGTCTCCCGACATTCGTACACCGTCTCCGCCGCACGGCGCGCCGGCAGATAGCCGCCCCTGCCGGGACTTGCCATGGTGCGCATTGCGGACAGCACGCTTCTCTCTACCGACGGCGGCTTTATAAGGCTTGTTGCGGCGTTGTCAAGATAAATCATTTTTCACTCCCCTATCCGGGTATATTCCCCGCCGCTCTCCCGGCGGAAAATTTTTCCCTTGACAAGTCCGTTTCTCTGCAATAATTCGCGGGCACGTTCAAAGTGTCTGTATAAGCTGACGGCATAACCGCATCCGGATTCCGTTATGCTCTGCGGTGCTTTCACAACACTTGCGCTTATACCGGAGCGTTCTAGCACTCTCTGCGCCCGCTGTGCCCATGTAAGCGTGGGACACATTATGAGATATTGAGTCATTGCCGTTACTCCATTCAAAAAAATACTCCCCCGAAGCATCGGTGCGCTTCAGGAGAGCATATATAACTGCCGCCATACGGCACAGATGACAGTTCATCTTATGCGTACATGACAGATTCTGTTATTTTCCCCGGCAAAGAACCGCGGCTTTCTTATCGGCAGGAGCGATATTACGGCAGGGCGGCAGGACTTCTCTGACAAAAACGTTATGCTGTGAAAGCCCTATGCAGAGACCGTCAGCCTACTTCCACTATGCCGCCGTCCTTGACCGTCACGGTCATGCCGGTTTTTACGTATTCAAGAAATTCATCGCCGAGGTTATCCACAACGGGCATTTTGGTATCCGTCCACACGTCGCCGAGGATCGCGCCGGAAGCGGCAAGAGAGTCGATGGGCATGGAGAAGAGCATGCACGCCGGAGCCTGTCCGACAGAGCAGGCAGTGAAGAGAACCATGCCGCCGGTGGTGGAGCCGATAGTCTGCGGCAGGCACAGCGCCTTGCCTTTCATGGGCTGCTTATGTATCTCCGGATTATTCTGGTCGCCGCATTTGACCTTTTTATCCCCGAACATCAGCGCCATCTGGAAGCTGGCAAGGGTATTGAAGCCCTGATGGCTTACGAGAGCCTCTGCTGTGCAGGTGCCGGGAACGATGACGCGGCCTTTGAATTCTTTCATTTATTTGCCCTCCTTGCCCGTGATGATATCGAGAATTTCGTCTTCTCTGTAAAATCTTGCGCTGGTATATGTGCGCAGCTTGTTGGAGCAGGTAATGACCGCCTTCTTCTTGCAGAGAGGATTATTCATATACATAAGCGGACAGATATAGCTTACGATTATGCCGTAGCTCTTGAGCATATAGGCGTATTTGCCCTTTTCAAGCTCCTTTATGACCGCGGGCGAAGCGGTGAACACGGTGGGAACTGTAACCTTGGAAAGGCCGTTCTCGGCAAGCTTTCTGCCGATATTCTCCGCCCAGTCCTCCATCTGCCTGAGGGTAAGATGCGGGCAGCCGATGAAGCACAGCTCAGGCTTTGCGTCCTTATCCTTCCAGATAACGGGATAGCTTGCCTGCACGCGCTCAAGCTCGGCATCGTCGATAACATAGAGCTGCGCGCCCTCCTTGATGAGCGCCTCGCCCTGCTCCTTCGCCTCGGGAGTGAGGTTTGCGATATGATACAGACCGACAGCGCCGTTGGAGGCCGTCGCCGCGCCGAAGTCTTTAAGATATGCGCAGGTTTCGTCATTAAGCTCCGTACCGAGCCACTGCTCCATACCCTTGACATACGGCACCTCTTCCATGACCTTCATGCCGATAGCCGAACCGAGCAGCTGCGCCTCGGGCTTCTTGGTGCATCTGACATCGACGACCCAAGTCGCCTTGCGTCCCTCGTCGGTGAGCAGTCCGAATTCCGGAACAAACCCGGCAATGGAGCCGAAAAGCTCAATAATGCCGGAATTGCGGTTGCAGCGCGCACCGAGAACGGAGTTTGCGTAAACCACCGCGGAGGATTCCGCCCAGCTGAGTATCTCACCCTTTGCGGGCTTGTTGCCCATCTGATCGACATAGCATGTGCAGGAATATGCGTCATCGTCGGTTATACCGAGCTTGACGAGCTGCTTTTCGAAGCGATCCTGCTGGGTATACATTATCTTCTTGAAAACAAAATCGTCCAGAAGCGTGGAGGGGACATTTTTGTCCATAGGTCTGGGGTCGGCGGTGAATTTCTGACCGTCCGTAAGTCCTGCGTCGATCAGCTGATCAAAGAGGTCAAGCACGGGCTTGAGCGCGGCAAGACCGTATGAGATAACGGTATGGCCGTACTTGCTTGTGACCGGCACCATACGTTCCGCACCGAATGTATCGCCGTACATCACCAGAGTTTTCATTACCTTCGCCATTACCTCGCCCTTGGAGCCGTCCAGCAAGGCCTGCTGTTCGCTTGTAAGCTTCAAAAAACCACTTCCTTAATTTTATTATACGGGGATTTCGCTTGTGGATATTTTATCATTCTTTGCCGTCAAAGTCAATGCGCACAGAAACAATGCAAAATAAGGTCTTGCATTTTATCCGATAATCGTATATCATGCTTTCCACCGTACAATTCCATCTTTCATCGAGCAAAGGGGAGAAAAATGAAAAAGAACTATAAAAGGACGCTTATCGCCTGCTACATCGGGTTTATAACGCAGGCCATATCCGCAAACTTTACCCCTCTCCTGTTCCTGAGATTTCATAACGATTATTCGATTTCATGGAGCCGCATAGCGCTCATTTCTACGGTTTTTTATTTTTCCCAGCTTCTTATAGACCTGTTCTGCGCAAAATTCGTTGACCGGATCGGATACCGCAAGGCGGTGATAGCTTCACAGATCGCCTCCGTTATCGGTCTTGCCGGTCTTGCCTTCCTGCCCGACCTGTTTCCTTCGCCCTACGCGGGCATTATCATCTCGGTCATCGTCTATGCGATAGGCAGCGGGCTGAGTGAGGTGCTGGTAAGCCCGATAGTTGAAGCGTGTCCGTTTGACAACAAGGAAAGCGCAATGGCGCTTCTGCACTCCTTCTATTGCTGGGGCAGCGTCGGCGTCATATTGCTGTCAACCGTTTTCTTCGCCGCCTTCGGGACGGAGCACTGGCGTTTCCTCGCCTGCCTGTGGGCGCTTATCCCTCTATATAATATCTACAATTTTGCCGTCTGCCCTATCGAGCATCTCACGGAAGACGGGCAGGGGCTTGGCATTATCGAGCTTGTGAAAATGCCCATGTTCGCCGTGGCCTGCATACTTATGATATGCGCGGGCGCAAGCGAGCTTGCGATGGCGCAGTGGGCCTCGGCATATGTTGAGTCCGCCCTCGGCTTTTCCAAGAGCGTCGGCGATATTTTAGGTCCCTGCCTTTTTGCCGCCGCAATGGGAGTGACCCGCACGTTTTACGGAAAACACGGGCATAAGATGAATCTGTTCACGTTCATGACCGTATCGGGAGCTTCATGCGTCGCGTGCTATCTGCTTGCTTCCCTTTCCGAAAACCCTGTATTCGGGCTTATAGGATGCGTTGTCTGCGGCTTCACCGTGGCGATAATGTGGCCTGGCGTAATAAGCATCTCCTCAAAGGCTATTCCGCTCGGCGGCACGGCGATGTTTGCGCTTCTCGCGGTTTTCGGCGATCTCGGCGGTTCGATAGGTCCCGCGATCGTCGGCTTCGCCGCGCAGAGCTTCGGGGATGACCTCAGGCTCGGTATGCTCGCAGGCTGCATATTCCCGCTGATCCTCGTGATTTCAATACGGGCTATGAAGAAAATGAGCGAAAAAAGATAAATTTTATCCTCCCGCGCAAAATCAGCGCACGGGAGGATTTTTTACAGTCCGTCTATGCTGCGGGAGAAGTATATTTTATCCGTCAGTGTTTTTTGCCGTTTTTGCTTAGATCCGGAAGCACTTTTGCAGCGATTTGTACTCGCCCAGCACCAGAATCGTTACATCTGCGGACAGCACCGTATCCGGCGTAACGGAAACGTCGGTTTTTCCGGAACGTTTGAGGCCGAGAATGTTGATCCCGAATTTTCTGCGGATATCCAGCTCACCGACGCTTTTGCCTATCCAGTCTTCCGGCACTTCCACTTCAAAGATCGCGTGACGTTCGTCGATCTCTATATAGTCGAAAATATGATCGGAGCTATATCGGATAGCTGCCCACTTTGCCATCTGTTTTTCCGGATAGACCACATGGTCGGCTCCGTTGCGAAGCAGGAACTTTGCCTGTACATCCCGCTCTGCCCGAGACACCACACACTTTGCACCCAGCTCTTTCAGCAGCGACGTCGTTTCAAGCGAGTTCTGAAAGTTGCCGCTGACGGTCACGATGCAGACGTCAAAATTCCCGATGCCCAGAGAACGAAGAAATTCCGCATTTGTGCTGTCGCCGATCTGCGCGTTGGTAACAAGCGGGAGCACATCATTGATTCGTTCTTCGCTCGTATCCACCGCCATGACCTGATGCCCCAACTGTGTCAGCTGCTCTGCAATATGCCGTCCGAAACGGCCGACTCCGATCAGCAAAATATTTTTCATCATAAACCTCCTTTTTTATCCAACCGTGATCCTATCCAACGGCAGCTTTGCCTCTACGGCTCTTTTGCCGGACAGCGCCGCGTAAATGAGCGTAAGACCGCCGACTCTGCCCAGATACATCAGCGCGATCAGCACCAATTGAGACAGAATACGGAGATGCGGCGTAACACCTAATGTAAGCCCTACCGTTCCCACTGCCGAAGCCGTTTCATACAGGCACACGGAAAGCGGCAGGCTTTCATAAACGCTGATAAAGACAGCCCCTCCAAAGAACAGAGCAAGATACATTGTTAGGATGGTTGCCGCAGTATTGACAACTCCGCACTCGATCCTGCGTCCGAAAAATTGTGCGCTGTCCCGACGGCGGAATGTCGCGGCGGCATTGGCAAGCAAGACTGCCAGCGTCGTTGTTTTCATACCGCCCGCCGTAGACCCCGGAGAGCCGCCGATGAGCATCAGGAAAATCATAACGGCCTGCGACGCTCCGGTCATATCCGAGAGGGTCACGGTATTGAAACCGGCAGTCCTTGGAGTGACCGACTGGAAAAACGAAGCCAGCAGCCGGTTCCCTGCGGAAAACGAAGAAAAATCCGCAAAGAAGAAGAATACGGCCGGAATGACGAGAAGAAACGCGCTCGTGACAAGGATCACCTTGCTCTGCATCCGATAGCGGTGAAAGCGAAGCTTGTTTTCGCAGATATCATCCCATGTCAGAAAGCCAATGCCTCCTGTCACGATCAGCAGCATGATCGTTATATTGAGCGCCGGATCTCCCGCATAGCCGGTGAGGGAGGGATACAGATTTGCTTCCGTTCCGAGAATGTCGAATCCGGCGTTGCAGAATGCGGATACGGAGTGAAACGCCGCCATCCAGACGCCGCGCCATCCATAATCGCGGCAGAACACCGGCAGCATGGCAAGTGCGCCCAGCAGCTCGATCAAAAACGTTCCCCGCAGGATGAAGCGCGTCAGCCGGACGATCCCGCCGACATTCGGCGCTGAGATTGCATCCTGCATGGTGCTGCGCTGCATCAGTGAAATTTTCCGTCCGGACAGCATCGCAAACGACGCCGCTATGGTTACGACGCCAAGTCCGCCGATCTGGATCAGCGCAAGAATGACCGCTTGTCCGAAGGCTGACCAATAGCTGCCGGTATCCTGCACCACAAGGCCTGTCACACAGACGGCCGAGGTTGATGTAAACAGAGCTTCATTGAACGGCGTTATGCATCCGCCCGCTGCAGAAACCGGCAGCATCAGCAGCAGCGCGCCCAGCAAAATAACTCCGGCAAAGCCAAAAATGATGATCTGAAAGGACGAAAGCCTGCGCTTTCGCCGTTGGGCTTCTTGCAGCATTATTATCTCTCCTATGATAAGGCTGAGTTGACAGGACAATGCCGAAAGGCAGATGCGCCCTGTTCACAATGAGTAAAATAACACAAGGAGGACGGTATATGCAAGCAGTAATTGAATATCCGGCGAAGCCCGGCAGAGCGCATAACAATGAGCGGCTGCAAATATCGGCTTTGGGATCACTTGAAGCATTGTATAAAAACTGTTATAATAGCTCATACATCAAAAAAAAGGAGGCATCCGCAATGGCAGAAAAAATTTTTACAGGACTGAACGGCAAGATCGACTCCGACGAGGTTCGCCGCGACTTTGAAAGCAGCACAAAGCTTGACACGGTTTATGTCGGAAAGCTCGGCGTATTTTTCCGCGAGGGCTTTAAGACAAGATATATAGCTTATGCGCTTGTAGAGCGTGCGTTCATCCGCGTGCAGGAGGTAAACCTCAAAACCTGCTGCGGCGGCAGCAGTACGGTTTATTTCAAGCTCGTCTTTGTTTCGGGCGGAAAGGAGGCCGCCTTCGCGCTGTCCGAAAACGAATCGGCAATGAAGCAGGCGCTTGAGCTGATCGGCGAACGCGCCCCCTCTGTCGCAACAGGCTACGTCAAGTGACGGGAAGAACACAAAACAGCTTTTTTGTATATAATAAACCGACTGCGGCAGCATCAGCAACAGCGATGCTGCCAATAAATTTATATGAAGGTGCTGTTTTTATGCTTGACGCTCTGAGAGCTGCCGCTGTCGGTACTCTTTTCATTTTTCTGATGACCACTCTCGGCTCTTCCGCCGTTTTCATACTGCCCGCACGCTCCAGAGCAGCGGCCTCTCCCGTGCTTTACGGCTTCTCCGCCGGTGTCATGCTTGCCGCTTCCATCTGGAGCCTTATTATCCCCTCCGTTGAAATGCTTGGCGGTTCCGTGCTCCCCGGCTGGCTGTCGGCGTCGCTCGGCGTTTCGGCAGGCGCCGTTTTTATTCTTCTGCTTGAGGCCGTGCCGTGCATCACGTCTATCACCGGCTGTCACAGCTCTTCCCTGCTGTTTGCCGCGGTCACGCTGCACAATATTCCGGAGGGCATGGCCGTTGGGCTTGCCTTCGCCCTCGCATCCGGCGAGGGCAGTTACGCGGCGGCCGCCGCTCTCGCGCTCGGCATCGGCATACAGAACATACCGGAAGGAGCCGCCGTTTCACTGCCGCTGCGCGTTCAGGACTTTTCCAAGGGCAGAGCCTTTGCCTTGGGCGTTCTCTCCGGTGCAGTTGAGCCGGTGTTCGGGCTTCTGGCGGTGCTTGCCGCGGCTCTTACTGCGCCCGTTATGCCGTGGCTTATGTGCTTTGCCGCAGGCGCGATGCTTTTTGTCTCCGCCGATGAGCTTCTGCCGCTTGCCTCCGGGAAAAAGGGAAGCTGTGCGTTCATCTTCGGATTTGTGTACATGATGCTGCTTGATATCGCACTCTCCTGATTTCTTATATAAATTGACTTTTCCGCCCGCAGATGTTAGATTACTCTTACAACAGGAAGAAAACACATTTCGGAGGAAAATGCAATGTTTACATTCAACCACTTTAATTTCAATGTTCTTGACCTCGAAAGAAGCCTTGATTTCTATGACAAGGCGCTCGGGCTGAAGCCTGTCAGAGAGACCGTGCGGGACGGCTATAAGCTCATCTTCCTCGGCGACGGAAAAAGCGGCTTCACCCTTGAGCTTACCTGCATCTACGACCGCAAAAACGCATATGACCTCGGCGATGGCGAATTTCATCTGGCGTTTGAGTCCGACAGCATAGCCGCGGATTATGCCCGCCATAAGGAGATGGGTATAGTCTGTCAGGAGCAGAAGCCCGGTCACAGCTTCTATTTTATTGAAGATCCGGACGGCTATTGGATAGAGATAATCGAAAAGAAAGAGCGCCGCTGACACAAAGCATCCCCCGCAGACCGGAAATGTCTGCGGGGGATGCTTTGCTTTTCCTGCAGTCTCTTCTTATGCGGTTTAATTAAAAATCCGTCATACTGCAACGGGGATCTTCATATTAAATTCGTGATATTCATAATTTTCCACGCTGAAGCTGTCGCGGGTGAATTTATAGAAGTCGTCAACGGCAGGGTCTATTATAAACTCCGGCGCTTTTTTCGGCTCTTTTTTTATCAGCTCCTCAATAACCGGAACATGCCTGTCATAGATATGCGCATCGGCTATGACATGTATAAGCTCACCGGGTTCAAGACCCGCGATCTGCGCCATCATCATTGTCAGCACGGAATACTGCACCACATTCCAGTTGTTCGCGGCAAGAAAGTCCTGCGAACGCTGATTGAGAATGGCGTTCAGGCGGCTGCCGGAAACATTGAAGGTCATGGAATACGCGCAGGGGTAGAGCGCCATTTCGCTGAGATCGGCAAAATTATATATGTTGGTCATTATGCGCCGCGAAGCCGGATTATGCCTGAGATCCCATATGACCCTGTCCACCTGATCCATATCCCCCTCGGGATAATGGTGCTTCACGCCCAGCTGATATCCGTATGCCTTGCCGATAGAGCCGTTTTCATCGGCCCATGCGTCCCATACGCGTGTCCTCAGGTCGTTTACGTTATTGCTTTTTGCCTGCCATATCCAGAGCAGCTCGTCTATCGCGGATTTCCAATATGTGCGGCGGAGCGTCAGAAGCGGAAACTCCTCCGAAAGGTCATAGCGGTTCACTATGCCGAATTTTTTTATCGTATGGGCGGGCGTCCCGTCCTCCCAGCGTGGGCGTACCTCCCTGTCGGTATCCCATATGCCGTTTTCAAGGATATCCCTGCAATTATCAATGAATATCTCGTCCGCTCTGCTCATTGCGCGCACCTCCGCAGTTCCTGTTTCTTTTTTTAATTATACATTTTCCGCCTTTTTCAGTCAACTCCGCAGATATTCAAAAAAATTTTTAAAAAATAGCGAATATTCACAAAAAATGAATATTCGCTATTGACAATGCATAATTATTCGTGTATACTCAGGCACGTCAAGAGACATAGATGATTTGTTAAGAAAAATTATTCACATGAAGGAGATAAAAAAATGAAAAAGGCACTGTCTTTGATCCTTGCACTTGTAATGGTGTTTGCACTGTGCGCTGTCAGCGCATCCGCTGAAGGCGATACTCTTATCCTCGGCACCTCTGCCGACTACGCCCCCTTTGAGTTCATGTATGCCGACGATAACGGCGATATGGTTTACGGCGGTATCGACGTTGCCGTTGCAAAGTACATCGCAGAGGATATGGGCAAAGAGCTTCAGATAGAGAATATGAGCTTTGACTACCTGCTCACCTCCCTTGCAAAGGGCGACTATGACATCGTCATTGCCGCAATGGAAAGCACCGAAGAGCGTCAGAACGCTGCGGACTTCTCCGATCCCTACTACACCGACGTACCTCCCATGATCCTTGTCAAGAAGGACGCCGCCGACAATTACAAGACTCTGGCTGATTTCAAGGGCAAATATGTAGGCGCTCAGACCGCAACCACCAAGCTTGACATCGTGAACGGCATTGAAGGCGCTACTCCCGTTGCTCTCGCACTTGTTACCGACCTTGTAAACGAGCTTGTATACGATAAGGTGGACGCTGTTGTTCTTGACGGCGCAGTCGCTCTCGAATACGCCAAGACCAACCCCGATCTCGTTGTCGCCGAAGCTTCTTCCGAGCTTGGCGAAGCCGCTCCCTACTGCGTTGCAGTCGCAAAGGGCGACCCCAAGGGTCTTCTCCCCGCGATCAACGCAGCTATCGCAAAGATGACCGAGGAAAATGCCGTTGAGCAGTTCATCGAAGATGCAAGCGCACTTGTCGATTCCGGCGCAGCCGAGGAAGTCTCCGCAGACACCCCCGAGGCATAAAGCATAATCCATACCGGCTTTGATCAGAATTTCACGCAATAGTGTAAGGTCCTTGAGGCTTTACACTATTGCGCCGCCTTGTCAAAAGAGCTCTGTGAGGCTTATGGGCAAGGTTTCGCAGCGTTTTTTCGACAGTCTGACATAAGAAAGGACATTTTTATGTGGTTCAGTGAGCTTTTTAAAGGGATGTCTCCTGCATCTTTTTTCAACTTCTCTTTTCTGCCAAAATACGGGGCATATTTTTTGCAGGGGCTCGGCTATACCCTTCTTCTTGCCGTGGTTTCCGTTCTGCTTGCGGTCATACCGGCTCTCATGCTGGCAATAATGCGGCTGAGCAAAAACAAGCTTGTCAAGGGCATAGCGGGTGCATACATAGCGGCATTCCGCTCCACGCCGCTGCTTGTCCAGCTGAGTATTATTTATTTCGGGCTTTTCGGCGCCATCACCATTCCGAGAGTGACCGTATTCGGCTTTCTTGACATAAGCCGCTTTATTCCCGGCGTTGTGGCTCTTGCGCTCAACAGCTCCGCCTACGTTGCGGAAATATTCCGCGCCGGTATTCTGGCAGTGGACGTCGGCCAGACGGAAGCGGCAAGGTCGCTCGGTCTCAACGGCTTTCAGTCGATGCGGCTCATCGTTCTGCCGCAGGCGATAAAGAACGTGCTGCCGGCTCTCGCAAACGAGATAGTGACAATGGTCAAGGAATCATCCATCTGCATGATGCTCGGCATGAGCGAGCTTATGTTTGTTGCGAAAAACGTGGCCTCGACCACTTATATCTCGATTGCTCCCTATGTCGTAGCCGCGATCATTTATTTCTGCATAAACTACCCTGCATCCAAGGCAATAGAAGCTATCGAAAGGAGAATGCGCCGTGGAGACAAAGTCTGATATTCTCATAAGCGTCAAGGATCTGGTAAAAGAGTACAACGACGGCAAGGTCAAGGCTCTCAACCACTGCAATATGGATGTGAGAAAGGGCGAGGTCGTTGCGATCATCGGTCCCTCCGGCTCCGGAAAATCCACGATGCTGCGCTCTCTCAACATGCTTGAGACGCCTACCTCCGGTCATATCTATTTCGGCGGCGTCGATCTCAACAGCAAGGGCGTCGATATAAATCTGCACCGTCAGAAGATGGGCATGGTGTTCCAGCATTTCAACCTTTTCCCGCATCTTACGGTGAAAAAGAACATTACCCTCGCCCCCGTTCAGCTCAAGCTGAAAACGCAGGCGGAAGCAGACAAAAAAGCGGACGAGCTTCTGGCGCGTGTGGGGCTTTCGGATAAGGCGAACGAGTATCCCGCCATGCTCTCCGGCGGTCAGAAGCAGCGTATAGCAATAGTGCGCGCACTGGCGATGGAGCCTGAAGTGATGCTCTTTGACGAGCCTACTTCCGCACTCGATCCGGAAATGGTCGGCGAGGTGCTGGACGTCATGAAGGAGCTTGCCCGCGGCGGAATGACCATGGTCGTTGTGACGCATGAAATGGGCTTTGCCCGCGAAGTCGGAAACCGCGTCCTGTTCATGGCAGACGGCAGTATTCTTGAAGAGGGTACGCCGCACGAAATTTTTGACGAGCCGAAAAACCCCAGACTGACAGACTTTCTTGCAAAGGTTCTTTAACTTAAACATCCAAACCCGTTTCTGACAGTCTGTAATATGTTTTTTCCACCCCCATGCGCCCGTTTTTTGCGGCAGGCGCATGGGGATCTTTTTTCACGTTTCCGTCCGGAAATTAGCGCTCTTGTCGCGTGAGTGCTAATATTCATATTCTGTTCATATCTTTTGCTATATTTATTAACATTTGTGCAGTATCTTATATACAAGATGAAACGAAAGAAATAGAAGTTTTGTCGAAATGATGTGTTAATAAATTTGGAGGTATATATTATGTTTGAACTTATTCCTTTTGACCGTACTTTCCGCCGTATGGCTAACTTTGACCCGTTCCGTGATATGGACGCACTTGAGCACAGTATAATGAACAGCGGCAGCGTGCTTTCCTCCTTCCGCACCGATGTACGCGACACGGGCGATGCATTTGTGCTTGAATCCGAGCTTCCCGGTTTCAAAAAAGAGGATATAAACATCAACATTGAGAACGATTGTCTCACGATCAGCGCAGAGCGCAAGCTCAACGAGGAGGACGGTAAGTCCGGCTTTGTAAAGCGTGAGCGTTATTACGGCTCATTCAGCCGCAGCTTTGATGTGACCGGTATCGACACAGATAAGATCGACGCCAAGTATGATGGCGGCGTTCTGACCCTTACCCTGCCGAAGAAGGTCGAAACGGCTCCGGCAAGCCGCAGACTTGAGATCAAATAAACTTTTTGGTTCATCAAATAGTCCTTTGCCAAAGAACCTCATTGAGGTTCTTTGGCAAAAAGGGATGCACTGCGCTCTGTGCCTCGGTTGTTCGCCGCAGGCGAACAATTCGACACTCGC
>UROG01000026.1 GCA_900549485.1 uncultured Eubacteriales bacterium | reverse complement strand
AACACCTTATCAAGAGTGGTGGAGGGAACGGCCCTGTGAAGCCCGGCAACCTGCGTGAGCGCAAGGTGCCAAATCCGGCGGTGAAACGAAAGATGAGGCTCCTATGCAGAAATATTTCTCCGTCGTCAGGACGGAGTTTTTTTGCTTTCGGCACATCGGAAAGGACATTTATGAACAAGCATTATCTGTTTACATCAGAATCAGTTACCGAGGGACATCCCGACAAGATCTGCGACCAGATCTCCGACGCGGTGCTGGACGCTATTCTGGCGGAGGATCCCAACGGCAGAGTAGCCTGCGAGACTACCGCTTCCACGGGTCTTCTGCACATCATGGGCGAGATCAGCACAAGCTGCTATGTGGACATCTCCAAAATCGCCCGCGAGGTCGTGCGCGAGATAGGCTATGACCGGTCAAAATACGGCTTTGACTGCGACACCTGCGGCATTATCGTCAACATCGACGAGCAGTCCGGCGATATCGCGCTGGGGGTTGATAAATCCCTTGAGAACAAGAGCGGCGCGGACAGCGAGCTTCAGAACGGCGCGGGCGACCAGGGCATGATGTTCGGCTATGCGTGCGACGAAACGCCGGAGCTTATGCCGCTGCCCATTTCGCTTGCGCATAAGCTTGCAAAGCGGCTTGCCGACGTAAGGAAGCAGAAGCTTGTCGATTATCTGCGTCCCGACGGCAAAACGCAGGTGACCGTGGAATACGACGAAAACCGCAGACCCCTGCGCGTGGACACCGTCGTCATCTCCACTCAGCACGCCCCTGACGCCGCGCTTGATACGATACGCGCCGACATGATAGAGCTGGTCATAAAGCCCGTTATCCCCGCTGAGCTTCTGGACGAAAACACAAAGTACTTTGTCAACCCCACCGGGCGCTTCGTTATCGGCGGCCCTCAGGGCGACTCCGGACTTACAGGGCGCAAGATAATCGTTGACACCTACGGTGGCTCCGCCCCGCACGGCGGCGGCGCCTTCTCCGGCAAGGACCCCACAAAGGTAGACCGCTCCGCGGCCTACATGGCGCGCTACATTGCAAAGAACGTCGTCGCGGCAAAGCTTGCCTCCCGCTGTCAGGTTCAGCTTGCGTATGCGATAGGCGTTGCGAACCCCGTTTCCGTGCTTGTCGAAACCTTCGGCACCGGCAAGGTTGACGATTTTGCGCTTGCCGAGGCCGTGAGCAAAGTGTTCGATATGCGCCCCACCGCCATAATCCGTGAGCTTGACCTCAGAAAGCCCATCTACCGCCGGCTTGCCGCCTACGGTCATATGGGGCGTGAGGAGCTTGGCGTCAGGTGGGAGCGGACGGACAAGGTTGACGCGCTGCTCAGCGCGCTCAGATAATCAGACAATAACCGGTTTTCCGGTTTTGAAGATATAAAAGGAGAAAACAGAAATGAAAAAAACACCCGTGACAACTATCGTCGCCATCGGCATCGGCGCGGCGCTGTTCTTTGTGCTCGGCCGTTTCGTATCCATCCCCAGCCCCGTTCCCAACACCAACATTTCCATTCAGTACGGTCTTCTTGCATTCATGGCGGTTCTTTTCGGACCCGTCGCCGGTCTTCTCATCGGCTTCATAGGCCATGCCCTTATTGACTTCAGCTACGGCTGGGGCGTATGGTGGAGCTGGGTCGTCACCTCCGGCGTATTCGGCGCACTCGTCGGTCTTACCGGGAAGAAGATCGCTCTTTCCGACGGCGTTTTCGCCAGGAAGGATATCGTCAGATTCAATCTCTCTCAGGTCATAAGCCACATCATCTGCTGGGCGCTTGTCGCTCCCGTGCTTGACATCATCATCTATGCCGAGCCTGCCAAAAAGGTCTTCGTTCAGGGGCTTGTGTCCGCCGCCTCCAACAGCGTCACCACCGCGGTCATCGGCACGCTCCTCTGCCTCGCTTACGCATCCGCAAAGCCAAAAAAAGGCAGCCTCAAGGAGGAAGAATAAGTAAAGGGGAGACTTCCCCGTTCGGTCTGTATCGGTGCTGCAAGATGAAAAAACATTTTGCAGCACGGTTTTTATGAAATGCTGAATACAGGGTGCAGCCGCTGTATTCTGTGTTGAGCATTTCATTTTTCGGAGAAATATATGAACGATATTGTTGTTGAATTCAATAACTTCGGCTTTCAATACAACGCCCAGTCGAAGCCGACGCTGTATGATATCAACCTGACCGTGAGCAGAGGCGAGAAGGTGCTTATCGCCGGACCGTCCGGCTGCGGCAAATCCACCCTTGCCCACTGCATCAACGGGCTTATCCCGTTTTCGTTCGCCGGTGAAATGACCGGCAGCGCCGCCGTCTGCGGCAAGGAGACGCGTGAGCAGGGAATATTTGAGCTTTCGCATCATGTCGGGACGGTTCTTCAGGATTCCGACGGGCAGTTTATCGGACTTACGGTAGCGGAGGATATCGCATTCGCGCTTGAAAACGACTGCGTAGGCGAGCCGGAGCTGCATGAGCGCGTACTCGGCGCGGCAAAGGCGGTCGGCATAGACTCTCTCCTGCACCATTCGCCGGCGGAGCTTTCCGGCGGCCAGAAGCAGCGTGTCTCCATAGCGGGCGTAATGGCGGATAACGTGGACGTCTTTCTTTTTGACGAGCCGCTTGCAAACCTTGACCCCGCCGCCGGAAAGCAGGCGATAGAGCTTATTGACGATATCCAACGCTCAACGGGCGCGGCGGTCATTATAATTGAACACCGGCTTGAGGACGTGCTGCACCGCCATATTGACAGGGTCGTACTCATGGACGCGGGGCGCATCGTTTCCGATTGCCCGCCAGATGAGCTTTTGTCCGCCGGCAGCCTTACGGCGCATGGGATACGCGAACCGCTGTATATAACCGCGCTCAGATACGCCGGTGTGGAAATACGTCCGGAAATGGCTCCGCATTGCCTTGATACGCTGCGCCTTTCCGGCAATGACAAGGCGGCGGTCCGCTCATGGTTCAGGCGCACGCCCCCCGCGCCGCCGCAGCCGCAGGGCGAGACGCTTCTTGAATGTGAAGACCTCACCTTCGCCTACCCCAACGGCTTTCAGGCAATAAACGGCGTTTCGGTACGCTTCGCCGCCGGTGAGCTTATTGCGGTAGTCGGGACGAACGGTGCGGGAAAATCCACCTTTTCAAAGCTTCTGTGCGGTTTTGAGCGCGAGCAGGCCGGAAAGCTCATACTGAACGGCGAGGATATGGCGGCGCTTTCCATCAAGGAGCGCGCCGACAGGATCGGCTACGTGATGCAGAATCCGAACCAGATGATATCCAAGGTCATGATAAAGGACGAGGTGGCTCTCGGGCTTGTCACAAGGGGCGTCGGCGCGGAGGAGATCGAGCGGCGCTGTGAGAAGGCGCTGAAGATATGCGGACTGTGGCAGTTCAGGAATTGGCCGATATCGGCGCTGAGCTACGGTCAGAAAAAGCGCGTGACCATCGCCGCGATACTTGTGCTTGAGCCGGAGATAATAATTCTCGACGAGCCTACCGCCGGTCAGGATTACCGCAGATACACCGAAATAATGGAGTTTCTTACAGAGCTTAACCGCCGCGGCATGACCGTGATCATGATAACCCACGATATGCACCTTATGCTTGAATATGCCCGCAGGGCGCTTGTGTTCTCGGACGGCAGGATAATCCGCGACGGAAGCTCCGCGGATATTCTTACCGACCCCGCCGTGATCTCCGCGGCAAGTCTCAAGGAGACCTCGCTCTATACGCTTGCGCTCCTCTGCGGCATTGACGATCCGACGGAATTTGTACGGCGGTTTATAGATTTCGAGAGGGAGGCGCGAAAAAATGAGAAACATATTTAACTATGTTGACCGCCCCTCCCCCATACATTCGCTCACCGGCGCGACCAAGCTTGTCTGTCTTGTGCTGTGGAGCCTTGCGGCAATGCTGACATACGACACGCGTTTTCTCATGGTTCTGCCGCTGATCAGCTTTGCGCTTTTCGCCGTGTCGAAGATAAAGCTTGGCGACGTGTCGCTCATGCTCGGCTTCACGGCGGTTTTCCTCCTGCTGAACAATGTGATGATATACATTTTCTCTCCCCGCCACGGGGTAGAGCTGTACGGGGCGGAGAGTGTGCTTCTGGGCAGCGGGCGCTATGCGCTGACGGCGCAGCAGCTTTTCTATCATTTTAATCTGCTGCTTAAATATCTGAGCACGATACCCATAGTCCTGCTTTTTGTATGCACCACCAACCCCAGCGAATTTGCCGCTTCTCTCAACCGTATCGGCGTCAGATACACCGTTGCGTACTCCGTTGCGCTCGCCCTGCGCTATATCCCCGATATCCAGCGGGAGTACCGCAGCATTTCACAGTCCCAGCAGGCAAGAGGCATAGAGATGAGCAAAAAGGAATCCCTTGTAAAGCGCCTTAAAAGCGCCGGAGCGATAATTATCCCGCTCATTCTTTCGAGTATGGACAGGATAGAGCTTATCTCCAACGCGATGGAGCTGCGCGGCTTCGGCAAGGGCAAGAAGCGCACATGGTACATGGGCAGAAAATTTAACATTGCGGACATCTCGGCAATGGCTTTCTGTGCTATACTGTTGTTTATTGCGCTGTATCTCAACAAACTCAACGGCGGAAGGTTTTATAATCCCTTCCTTTGACCGCCGTAGCGATAAAGGACGATAGGCAAATGTTATTCAACTCCTACATATTTATATTCCTGTTCCTGCCGCTTTGCCTCGCCGGGTATTTTATCATCAACCGCTTCGGGAAAAAACGGCTTGCTCTTGCGTATCTTTTGGGAATGTCCCTGTGGTTCTACGGGGCGAACACGCCTGTCTATCTGCTGCTCATAGTTTCAAGCATACTTGTGAACTACGGCTTTTATATGCTGTCAAAACGGCTTTCCGGCGGCATACGCACGGCGGCGAAGGCGGCCGCGGTCGCGCTCAATCTGGGCATACTGTTCTATTTCAAATATTATGATTTCTTTATCTCCACCGTAAATTCGCTTTTCGGATGCGATTGGGCGTTGAAGCATATCATTCTCCCTCTCGGCATCAGCTTTTTCACTTTCCAGCAGGTCTCCTTTGTCGCGGACGCGTTCAACGGTGAAGTGCCTGACTACGGTCTTCTTGAGTATGCCTGCTTTGTGACGTATTTTCCGCAGCTTGTGGCAGGTCCCATCGTCACTCATGACGAGCTTGTCCCGCAGCTTCTTGACGACGGCAAAAAGCGCTTTGATTGGGAAAATTTTGCGCGCGGCGTGTATATTTTCGCAATGGGTCTCGGCAAAAAGGTCCTTATCGCGGACAGTCTCAGCAGAGTGGTCGCCGCGGGCTTTGTCTTTCCCACGCCGCTGCTTGACAGTCTCGGCTGCTTTATAGTCATGCTTGCCTTTTCTCTTCAGCTGTATTTTGATTTCAGCGGATACAGCGACATGGCGATAGGTCTGGGAAAAATGTTCAATATCGACCTGCCGCAGAACTTCAACTCCCCCTATAAGGCCGAAAACGTCGTCGCGTTCTGGCGTGACTGGCACATCACGCTCTCGCGCTTCTTCACAAAGTACGTGTATTTCCCGCTCGGCGGAAGCAGAAAGGGTCTTGCGCGTACATATCTGAACGTCTTTATCGTTTTTCTGCTCAGCGGTCTGTGGCACGGGGCGAACTGGACGTTCATCATCTGGGGCATGATGCACGGCGCGGCGCAGATCGTCTACCGCGTCGGGAAGAAATTCTTTGACCGGCTCCCCAAGGCCGTCGGGCGCACCGTCACGTTCCTTTTTATCAGTCTGTGCCTTGTCGTGTTCCGGGCGGACAGCGTTTCGCAGGGCTTTGCGATAATCGGGCGTATTTTCGAGTTTGACTTTTCCGCGGGCATTTCCTCCCTCGGCTACTGCTTCGATTTTTCCGAGCTGCGCCATGTGCTCTCGCTCATCCCCGCCGTCGGGGGCTATCTTGCCCGCCCTCTGCCGCTGCTGCTTATTTTCCTCGCCGGTATACTCTATATCACGCAGTTCACACCGAACGCCTATGAGCGGATGCAGCGGATGAAGCCGAACGCGGTAAATCTCATTGCTTCTGCCGCGCTGATATTCTGGTGCGCGATATCCTTCGGGAAAGTCAGCGAATTTCTGTATTTCAATTTCTGAGAGGAGGCAGGTGCCGTGAATTACAAAAAATGGAGTATCTTCTTCCTTATATTGTTCCTCTCTGCGGTGCTGATAATGGGTACGCTGACTGCGGTTATTGACCCGTTTTTCCACTATCACAAGCCCCTGACCTTTTTGCAGTACGAGATAGATTACGAGCGCTACCAGAATGACGGCATTGTAAAGCACTTCGATTATGACACGCTGATAACCGGCAACTCCATGTCGGAGAACTTCAAAGCCTCCGAGTGCGACGCGCTTTTCGGCGCGGAAACGGTGAAAGCCGCATTCTCCGGCGCAAGCCCCAGGGAGCTTGATATGAACAACCGCGCCGCCGTAAAAGCGAACCCGTCGCTTAAGCGTATCATAATGAACCTCGATTGGAGCAACTTCACAAAGGACAAGGATTATATGAGCTATGATGCCGACGATTATCCGGACTATCTTTATAACTCAGATCCCTTTGACGACGTGAAATATCTCCTCAACAAAAACATCTTCGGCGACGTGCTCAGAACCGTGAGCTACACTCTCTCCGGCGGCAAGACCACGACCATGGACGAATACGCCTTCTGGCACGACGATCCGGATACCGTATACGGCTGGGATGCGATATGCGCGCAGTACGAGCCGAATTGGTATCACGACGACCTTGCGGTTTTTGACGCTGAGCAGTATGAGCTTCTGCGCGGCAATCTTGAGCAGAACGTCATTGCCCTCGCCCGCGAAAACCCGCAGATAGACTTTTATCTGTTCATGCCGCCTTACAGTATGTTCTTCTGGGCGAAGATGTACAACGTGCGTGAGCTTGAGTTTCAGCTTGACGCGCAGCAGGCGGCGATCGGGCTGCTGCTTGAGTGCGGCAACATCCGCCTTTTCTCCTTCATCGACGAGTTTGAGCTTGCGCAGGATTACGCCCGCTATAAGGACTATATACACTATGACGCCGGTGTAAACTCATGGATGCTTGAATGTATGGCGGATAACACGCACCGCCTCACTGCGGACAACTATATGCAGTATCTCGATCGGTGCAGGGAATTTTATCTTAATTACGATTACGAAAGTCTTCTTGACAGGATATACTCATAAAAACAGCTCGAATTTGCCGGAAAACGCAAATTCGAGCTTGACAATTATACGCGCTTATGTTATTCTGTCATGGCGTTCCAAAGACAGCAGGTGGAATCCGTTCCGTAAATCCTGCCGAGGACATCAACAATTTATATGATTGTTTATGTTCCTTCGCGTCTTTTGATGCGGGGGTTTTCTTTTTGGACGTGACCACGTTTACGGAGGTGAAATCACACATGCCAAACGCAAAGGTTCTTAGCGAAAAGCAGGCAATAGTCGCTGCACTGTCCGAGCGTATCAAGAACGCAAGTTCCGGTCTTCTGGTTGACTACCGTGGCATCACGGTCGCAGAGGATACCGCACTTCGTGCTGAGCTGCGCAAGGAAGGCGTAGAGTATTCTGTTGTCAAGAACACCCTTACCAGAAAGGCTCTGGACAACCTCGGAATGAATGAGCTTGACTCTCATCTCGAAGGCACCACCTCTCTGGCAACCGCAGAGAATGACCCCATCGCTCCTTTCCGTATCATCAACGATTACAGCAAGAAGCTGGGCGACCGTTTCAACGTTAAGGCTGCATTCCTGGAAGGTCAGGTTCTGAGCATGGCAGACATCGAGTCTCTGTCTACTCTGACTTCCAAGAACGACCTGTACGGAAAACTGGCCGGTTCTCTTAATGCAATCATCGCAGGCCTCGCAGTCAGCCTTGGTGAGGTTCTGGCACAGAAGGGCGGCTCTCTTGACGAGGCACCCGCAGAGGCGGCAGAGTAATCTGCAACACACAATTATATTTGGAGGATAATTAATTATGGCAAGCGAAAAAAGCGTAGCTATTCTTGAAGAGATCAAGGCTCTGTCCGTTCTGGAGCTCAAGGATCTGATCGACGGCATCTGCGAGACCTTCGGCGTTTCCGCAGTTGCAGCAGCAGCCGGCCCCGCAGTTGCTCAGGAAGCAGTTGCCGAGAAGACCGAGTTTGACGTTGTTATGACCGCATTCGGCGCAGAAAAGATCAAGGTCATCAAGGAAGTCCGCGGCATCACCGGTATGGGTCTTGCTGAGGCAAAGGCTCTTGTTGAAGGCGTTCCCGCAAAGATCAAGGAAGGCGTCTCCAAGGAAGATGCAGAAGCTCTCAAGGCACAGCTCGAAGCTGTCGGCGCAACCGTCGAACTCAAGTAATTATAAGCTTATTCAAAACCACTCTCCGCTTGCCGGAGGGTGGTTTTTTGACAGTCTGCACCCCCCGCCGGACAACCGTCCGGCGGGGATTTTCCGTTTTTGTCCTTGTTTCCGGCAGCAGTGCAAAAACGATGTATTAAATATGCCATTTTTATGCAATGCATCGTTTTTGCTCACAAAACGTTGCTTTTTTGTTCCCAACCGTTTATTATTGTCTCAACACTCTGAGAAGGGGCGCACTTTTAATGGGAGCAATACCTTACGATATACAAAACATCCTTGATATACCGCTTTGGGAAAAGGTGCAGGATTGGCTGGCAAAGCTTACCGGAACCGCCATTATCTGTATCGACTATAAAGGCACCCCTGTTACAAAGCACAGTGAGCGCACGGAGTTTTGCAGCATAATACGGGAAAACCCCATTTCCCGCAAGCGCTGCTACCGCTGTGATGCTCTGGCGGGGCTTGAGGCCGTGCGCATGGGGCGGCCGTATATTTACCTGTGCCATTGCGGCATTGTGGATGTGGCCGTGCCTGTCATGGTCGGTGAAAAATACCTCGGCGCAGTCATGTTCGGTCAGGTCAGGCTCAGCAATAAGGACGCAGAAAAAGCCGTTCGCCTTGTTAATGAAATAAGCTCTTTTCAGGCAGAGGAAGCGGCGGCGCGGAAAAATCTGTTGGAAAAATATAGCCGTCTGCCTGAGATGGAGTATGAACGCATTGTAGAAATTGCCGAGCTAATAAATTCGATCGTGCAGTATACCGTGGACAGGTATGTGAAAAGCCGCAACAATGATGAAACATACAGGTGGCTTCTTAACATGGAATCAGAGCGCACAAACGACAGCGCACAGATCCAGGAACTGAAATCGCCGCTTCTCCCCGCTTCCCTGCGGGATGAAGCCCTGCCCGTAAAGCCGAGCAGCGTTATATATCCTGCCGTCGCGTATATACACAGCCACCTGCGGGATGATGTTTCCATGAAAGAGATGGCCGATCTATGCCATCTCAGCCCAAGCTATTTTTCCCGCCGTTTCAGTCAGGAAATCGGTGAAAATTTCGTAAATTACATTAACCGACGCAAAATTGAACTGGCGAAAGAGCTGCTGCGCGGAACGAGCAAAAGCATTTCCCAGATCTCCGTTGAGGCAGGCTTCCAGAACACCGGAAATTTCATCGCCGTGTTCAAGCGTATAGAGGGTGTGACGCCGTCGCTGTACCGTCAGTATCTTTTCAAATGAGCTTTTCATAATTTTTTAGGGCAGATCGGTCGAGCCGTTCTGCTCTTTTCATTTTGTGTGATTTACACAAAAACCGCGCAGAAAGTTTGTAAAAGTTAATAATTAGGCAATTGCAAATGTCAAAAAACGCAAAAAGCGCAAAAAAAGAGAACAAAAACCATGAATAAGACAGCAAAAGTCCTGATTGATTTTTTGTGCAATTACGCTATTTTATTAAGTGAAAGTGATGGGATATGGTTAAAAATTCCGTCAAAACACACAATGAAAAAAGAAAGGAACAAAAGAGATGTTGTTTAAAGACAAAAAATCTTGCAAAAGGTTTGCAGCAATCTGCATAGCGGTCATTCTGCTTGCAAGCTTTTTTGCACAGATGGTTTCTACAAACGGCGGAAAAATCAAAATAGAAACTATCCGCGTTGATGCAAGAGGTGCAGAGCTGGTCGGCGATCTGTATTATCCCGCCGGCACCTCTGACAGGGATAAGCTGCCTGTAATTGTCGTCACTCACGGTGCAGGGGTAACAAAGAATAATTACCGCAGCTTTGCGGAAGAACTTTCCCGCCGGAAATTTGTCGTTTTTTGTGTCAACGGCTATGGCACCGGTCTTAGTGAATTCCCGAAATACGACGAAAACAATATGGGCGTAGACGAATACAACACATGGACTACACCCAGCGGCATCCTTGACGCGGTAAACTTTGTGCGCACTCTTACGTTTGTTGATCAGGAGCGCATCGGTATTGCAGGTCACTCACAGGGTTCCCGCAGAGCGGGCTACTCCGCTGTCATAGACTGCGGCTATCTCACACTCAACGATATGCTCATAAACGTCCTGTATGATCGTTTCGGGCAGACTTTCTCAGAGGTTGAAATAGCCATGAACGCAGATAAGCTTGCGGCTGACAGGCTCTCCGAGGAAGAAATGGCATTATATAATTACATCAAGGCAGAGGTCGAAAAGGAATACAATTCCAAGATACTCGCTGTCTGCATTATCGGAGGCACAGCCTCAAACTGCGGTCCCATGAAAGCCGTAGATGTTGCCGGACATGAGGTCATGCGCAACTGTCAGGTCAACGAAGGACTTATCGGCGGCGATTTTGACAGTGGAATAGCAGCGTTCAGATTCGACGCAGCAAATCAAGATTGCTGGCATGTAGACGGAGATATACAACTCGACACATGGTACCGCATTGACGATGTCTCCTCCGCAAGCACAGTACTCGGCGACTTCAACGCCATTGACATCACCGACAGTGAAGACCTTCAGAAGGCAATAAAATCCCGCACGACCAGACTTATTGTTCTGAATCCTGAAACCCACAGCAAAGAATTCTTTTCTACTCAGACCGCGGCAGAGGTCAGCAGATACTTTGAGCAGGTGTTTGCATATAACGGCGGTGAACTGGGCGATGCTTCCGCTTCACCAATTCCCGCAGCAAAAACGAAATTTGTCGCCCGTGAGCTCCTTAATGCGGTCGCAATGTTCGGCATGATCGCGCTTCTTTTCCCGACAGCATACCTTCTTGTCAACACCGAATTCTTCTCCGGCTGCATCGGGAAGAATGAAGTCAATACGACCGATTACGGCAAGAAGCGCTTTTGGGTCTGTGCCGCCGTAGGCGTCGTCTCCAGCTTTGCGGCTATCTACTACATCAACACTATTTTTGCTCCCGGTCTTCCCTCTCCCAAATTCTGGCCGCTTTTTCCGAGCTGGTGGCTGACACTTATATACCTTGCGGTTGTTGCGGTATTTTCCGCTGTTGAAATAATAGTTTTCAACGCAATCGACAAGAAAAAGTACGGCAAATCCTTTATCGGCAGTGTGAATTTCAAGCTTGGCATCGTCAACGTACTCAAGTCCGTGCTCCTCGGATGCATTCTCACCGCGGTTGCTTATATGAGCCTTACGGTTGTTCTCTACCTCTTTAACCAGGATTACAGACTTTGGATGATCGCATTTGAAGAAATGAAGGTTGAGCATTGGCTTTACGTGTGGCGCTTTGCAATACTTCTCTTCCCGCTGTATGTTATCTGCGGCATTGCTCTCAATTACTCCGGCAATGGCAAGATTTCCGGATGGAAGTCAGTGCTTGTGGATGTAGTTTCCAATTCTCTCGGCGTTTGGGTTCTTTTAATAGTCAGCACTGTCATTCTTTACAGAACCGGAAATTCCATCAGCAACTGGATATCCAGCTATGGCTTTATCTTCTTTGTTCCTATCACGATCGTCGTTTCAAAGCTCATGTATAAGGTAACCAGAAGCGTATGGCTTGGCGCAGCGGTCAATTCCCTTCTTATCGCATGGATGATGGTTTGCACGATAGGTTACAACACCTACGTCGCTCAGTCCTGGTTCAGCAACTTCTTTAACATCTGATATTACCCGATTTTCAAAAAAGAGCCGCCGCAAATGCGGCGGCTCTTTTTTACCCACGACATAAAAGGAGACCGTACATGAAATATATTATGTCGCTCGACCAGGGCACCACAAGCTCACGCTGCATACTCTTTGACAGGTCCGGCAATATATGCGCCAGTGAGCAAAAGGAATTCCGCCAGATTTTCCCCAAACCCGGCTGGGTCGAGCATGATGCGCTTGATATATGGTATACCACGCTTGAGGTCAGCCGCACCGCCATGCAGAAGCTCGGCGTTACGGCAGACGATATAGCCGCCATCGGCATCACAAACCAGCGCGAAACCACCGTTATCTGGGACAGGGAAACAGGAGAACCCATATATAACGCCATCGTATGGCAGTGCCGCCGCACATCCGATATCATTGATTCTCTTGTCCGTTCCGGAAAAACGGATATCATACGGGCAAAAACGGGTCTTGTGCCTGACGCCTATTTTTCAGGCAGCAAAATAAAGTGGCTGCTGGATAACGTCCCCGGTGCCAGAGCGCGCGCCGAAGCGGGACGGCTGCTTTTCGGCACCATCGACACATGGCTTATATGGAAGCTCACCGGCGGCAAGGTTCACGTCACCGACTACACCAACGCAAGCCGCACCATGCTTTTTAACATACATACTCTCCGTTGGGACGAGGAGCTTCTCTCGCTGCTTGACATTCCGCAGAGCCTTCTGCCGGATGTAAGGCCCTCCAGCCACCTCTACGGGGTTTCCGAGTTTGAGCTTTACGGCGGAGAGATCCCCATTGCAGGCGCTGCGGGCGATCAGCAGTGCGCTCTTTTCGGCCAGTGCTGTTTTGAACCTGGTCAGATGAAGAACACCTACGGCACAGGCTGTTTCCTTCTCATGAACACCGGCGCTGAACCGATTGAAAGCAAAAACGGTCTTATAACCACGATCGCAGCCTCCTGCGGAGACAAGGTGAGCTACGCTCTGGAAGGAAGCATCTTCATAGCGGGTGCGGCAATACAATGGCTGCGCGACGAGCTTAACGTCATCGCTGCGGCTTCGGAAAGCGAATCCTTTGCCAGAAGCGTACCGGACACTGCCGGCGCTTATGTTGTTCCCGCATTCACCGGGCTTGGCGCGCCCTATTGGAATCAGCGGGCAAGAGGCGTCGTTACGGGAATAACCCGCGGTTTTTCAAGGGCGCATCTTGTCAGGGCAACCCTTGAATCTCTTGCATATCAGACATATGATATTGCAAAAGCCATGGAGAATGACGCCGGAAGACGCATATCCGAGCTTAACGTGGACGGCGGCGCCTGCGCAAACGACTTTCTTATGCAGTTTCAGGCCGACCTTATCGGATGCAGCGTATGCCGCCCAGGCTGCATAGAAACCACGGCTCTCGGCGCGGCATACCTTGCGGGGCTTGCCGTCGGATATTGGGAAAGCCCGGAGGACATACGTTTCAACTGGTCGGTCAACCGGAAGTTCGTGCCGACAATGCCGGCGGAAACACGGCTGAAACTTCTTAAAGGCTGGCAGAGAGCCGTCAGATGCGCCCTGCTCTGCGGCGAGGACGAGGAATAAACTATTTTTCGCAGCAAGGCGGTTCCTGAAGTCTCCCTGCCAAAAGGATATATACATACAATAACCGGAGCGCCTTCAAAGCACTCCGGTTATTGCATTATTCCCTTTACCGTTCTTTTTCCTGCTGTGCGTTATACCTGTCGAAAAATTCAACAAAGCAGTTGAAAAGCTCTTTTGTTCTGCCGTGAAGCCCCGTTTCCTTATTGTAATACGCGCATACATAGTCGGAATCGGGCATGTACGGCAGCGGGAAAATGTCCACACGCCGCAGATAATCCTGCTGCACGTCCTCATCGAGCATATCCCAGAAAAGCTTCGCGTAGATCAGTACGCCAAGCCCGCCGTTGCAGAGCTGGAAAGCGTTTTCCACGTTCGTAAGCTCACAGACGAATTTCGGGCTAATGTCGTAATATTTGAGATAGCTGTTGAGCGCCCGCCCGCCCGAGGACAGGCGCGGTATCTTTATAAACGGCGCTGACGCAAAGAAGCTCAGATCCGCCCCGCCGGAAAATTCTTCCTTCTTCGCTTCATAGCCTTCCCCCGCGAGCTCCCTCATTACCCTTTTCGGCACAACAAGAATATGCTCCTTCCGGCAGAGGGGGACGCTCTCGTAGTTGTCCGGCGTGCCGCTTATCGAGCCGATAACAAGATCGACCCCGTCGCGGGCGACGGATTTCTGCAATATCTCCGGCGACTCCTCCGACATCTGCAAAAAAGTGTCGGGATAGCTTTCCAGAAACGACGGCAGCACATGCGGCAGCACCGCCCGTGCGACCGTATGCTCTATCCCTATATGCAGCACCTGATTGCTGCCCATGCCGCGGCTGGAATTATCCTCAAACTCCTGCCTGAGCTGCAATATTCGCTTTGCCGTCTGCAAAAAAAGCTTCCCGTCCGTCGTCAGTCCCAGAGGACGGCTGCGCAGGAAAAGCTGCTCTCCCAGCTCCTCCTCAAGCCTTGATATCTGCTTTGAAAGGGACTGCTGCGACATAAACAAGTGCTTTGCCGCGAGAGAAAAGCTCTTCTCCTCGGCGACAGCGATAAAGCTTTTCAGCACGTCAAAATCCATACGAAACACCTCGTTTCTCTGCGCTCAGTATAGCATCCGGCGGCTAATACGTCAAACAGTTGTTATAAATTTCTCAAAAAAGTGTAGTTCCTGCCCTCCGAATCCGGCAAAGATCGGCATTTTTCGCCTTTTTTGTCGGCTAAATGCACAAAGCCGCCGCTTCTGCGGGCATCACATATGTTGCTTTCGGCGAAATTCAAAAAAACTATTGCATAAATCAACTTTTTGTTGTACTATAAACGCGTAAAGAGCGTAATGCACAAGACCAGAAAGTAGTTTTTCTGCAAGGCTCATATTTCCAATTCGGAGGATCAAAAAAATGAAAAAAATTCTTGCTATGGTTCTTGCGCTGTGCATGGTATTTGCACTTTGCGCAACATCCGCCTTCGCAGCCGACGAGCTGATCTTCACCACCGGTGGCGAAGCAGGTACATATTATGCATTCGGCAGCGTGCTGGCGCAGTATGTTTCCAACAACTCCGACATCTCCGTCACCGCGATAACCGGCAACGGCTCGCAGGCCAACGTGGAGGATATGGATGCCGGCGACGTGCAGCTTGCTTTCTGTCAGTCCGACGTTATGAGCTATGCTTATAGCGGGACGAACCTTTTTGAGGATCTCGGCAAAATAGACAGCTTCTCCGTTGTCGCCGCCCTCTATATGGAGCAGGTGCAGATAGTCACCACCAACCCCGACATCAAGACCGTTGCCGACCTCAAGGGCAAATCCGTTTCGATCGGTGCCCGCGGCTCCGGCGTTTACTTCAATGCACTTGACGTTCTCGGCGTTTACGGCATGACCGAGGATGACATCAAGCCCGTTTACCAGAGCTTCGGCGACAGCGCAGAGTCCCTCAAGGACAAGAAGATCGACGCGGCGTTCATCGTTGCTGGCGCTCCCACCACCGCCATCACCGACCTGAGCACCAGCGGTCCCGTTTACCTTGTAAGCATTGACGATGAGCACATCGACGATCTGCTTGCCAAGAGCCCCTACTACACCGCTTACACCGTTCCCGCCGATACCTACGGCATGCCCGAGGATGTGCAGACCGTTGCCGTCGCCGCCGTTGTCCTTGCGCGCAACGACGTATCCGAGGATGCGATCTACACCTTTACCTCCACCATCTTCGATAACATTGACGCCATCGCGGAGCAGCACGGCAAGGGCGCGGAGCTGAGCCTTGAGTTCGCCTCCTCCATCACCGATGTTCCCTATCACCCCGGCGCGGCAAAGTACTTCGCCGAGAAGGGTTTTGATGTAGCATAATTCCCAACTGAACTTAATATTCCGGAACGCGTCCCCCGCGTTCCGGAATATGCGTTTGTTTGACGGAATATGCAAGTGCATCTCCCTGTGAAATACGTTTGCACATTCCGTCACGATTTTTTTATCAAGGAGTCGATATTATGTCGGATAAAGCCAAAAACGATCACATAGACGTAGGAACTGCGGAAGACGTCGAGAAGCTCATGCGCAAGTATGACAAAGAGTCCAACACCCGTATATGGGAGGGGAAGCCCGCCGTCATAGTCCGTGCGATCATGGTGATCTTCTCTCTCTACTGCATTTATTCCACGCTTTTCTCCGTCGCCGCCCTCGAAAGAAGACTGACCGCGTTCCTCGCGCTCGTCGTTATCATGGGCTACCTTACATATCCCGCCAGCAAGCACCATGTGCGCCACAACTATATCCCTTGGTACGATATCGTGATCATGATAGTGGGCGCCGCATGTTTTCTCTACTTCTGCCTCGGCTATGACGCGATCATCGCAAAGCTCACAAGCGCATCCAGAATAAAGCCCTTCCAGATATATATCGGCATTGTCGGCATACTTATCCTTATGGAGCTGTGCCGCCGCTGCGTCGGTCTGCCGATACTGTGCGTCGTCGGCGTACTGCTTATCTATACCTTCTCCACGGGGCTGAGCGTCAAGAGGCTCATGTACACACTTTTCTACACCACCTCCGGCGTTCTCGGCACCCCCGTACAGGTCTGCGCAAAGTATATCGTCGTGTTCATAATCTTCGGTGCTTTCCTTGAGAGAACGGGTATCGCGGCGTTCTTCATTGACGTTGCGAACGCGCTTGTCGGCGGTTTCTCCGGCGGTCCGGCAAAGGTCGCGGTCATCTCCTCCGCGCTGTGCGGCATGGTTTCCGGCTCCTCCGTCGGCAACACCGTCACCACCGGCTCCGTCACCATACCCATGATGAAAAGAACCGGCTATAAGGGTGAGTTTGCGGGCGCTGTCGAAGCCGCCGCGTCAACGGGCGGTCAGATAATGCCGCCTATCATGGGCGCCGCCGCGTTCCTCATGGCGGAGTATATGAACGTCACCTATGCGGAGGTCGCGCTCCGCGCCATTCTGCCCGCCGTACTCTATTTCACGGGTATCTTCGTCGCCGTGCATCTTGAGGCAAAGAAGCTGGGACTTAAAGGTATCGACAGGTCTGAACTGCCCAAGCTTTCAAAGCTCTGGAAAAAGCTCTATCTGCTCCTGCCGCTGGTCGTACTCGTATATCTTGTCACCACCAATACCCGCACCATGCAGTTTTCCGCAAGCATCGCAATACTCTTTGCCATCGTTGTAAGCCTTTTTGACAAGGATAACCGCATCACCTTCAGCAAGCTTCTTGAGGCGCTTGAGGCAGGCGGAAAGAGTACCGTTACCATTGCCGTCGCCTGCTCCATGGCCGGTCTTATCTCCGGCTGCATCACGGCGACCGGTCTTGCCTCCAAGCTCATCTCCGCAGTCGTCAGCATTTCCAGCTCCGTCACGGTGATCGACCCGACGATGGTCGCGCTCTTCCTGACTATGATCTGCTGCATCGTACTCGGCATGGGCGTTCCCACCACCGCAAACTACTGCATCATGGCATCCACCTGCGCGCCCATTCTCATCACCATCGGCGTACCCAAGATCGCGGCGCACTTCTTCGTGTTCTACTTCGGCATCGTCGCTGACATCACGCCTCCCGTTGCGCTTGCGGCTTACGCCGGCTCGGCCATCGCAAAATCCAACCCGATGAAAACGGGCGTCACCGCCACAAAGCTTGCCATCGCCGCGTTTATCGTGCCGTATATATTCTGCATGAACCCCGCAATGCTGCTGCTTGATGTTACCGCGCTCGGCATCGTGCAGATAATCATAACCTCGCTCTGCGGCCTCATAGGCGTCGCGGCGGCGCTCGAGGGTTATCTGTGCGCTCAGATGCACCCCGTCGTGCGCGTCATATCCGCCGTCGGCGGTCTGCTGATGATGGATCCCGGCAGCCTCACGGACATCATTGGCATTGCGCTTCTTGTCGGTGTATTCGTCTGGCAGAAGGTAAAGGAAAAGAAATCCCTCAAAACCGCATAAGCCCAGCACACCATATGCCGCGGGAAACCGCGGCATATTTTATTTGACAGCGGCAAAGCGGCACATTATAATGAGTATAATACTTGTTATATATTTGCAGATGGGGAAAAGATATGAACAGATGGGTCAAAATTGCGCTTGATGTGCTTGCGGGACTGCTTGTAGTCGCGTTGCTGCTGGTTATTATTGCCGTCGGCAAGCTCAGCGCCGCAACAGGCGGAAAGGTTTCGTTCCCGTCACTCGTCGCGCAGTTTTTCAGCGGGGACAACCGGCTGCGCGATGTGACGAATATACTGCTTCTTGGCGTGGACAACGACCGCAGCGACGATATGGACTCCCGCGGCAACGCCGACGGGATAATGCTCGTGTCGATAAATCCGAAAACGCGTGAGATCATACTCACCTCCTTTATGCGCGACACCAAGGTCAGCGTGACCCCGTACAAGCGCGACAAGCTCACCCATGTATACCATGACTATGGGATAGAGACATTCAGGGAGGTCTTTGAGAACAATTTCGGCATCCATGTGGATAATTATGCGCTTTTCAGCTATCTCGACATAATCGACATCGTTGATTACCTCGGCGGCGTCGAGGTCGATATCGCCGAGGAGGAGATCCCCGACGCCGAGGCGAAGATCAGGAGCGTGGCCGAGCTCAGGGGGCTTGATTATACGGATTATCTCATCAACTGGTACGGTCCCGGCAGGATAAAGCTCAACGGCGTGCAGGTCGCGGGATATATGCGCATCCGCCCCGCCTACGGCGATTATGACGCCGGCAGGACAGAGCGCGTGAGATACGTGGCAACCCAGCTCATGGAGAAGCTCTATAAGCGGCCGCTGGCCGAGAAGATCGATTTCGCGGCTCTGGCGCTTTCAAAGATAGAAACGGATATGGCTGGGGGCGATATGATCAGATATGCCCTCAACGCCGGCAAAATAAGGTTCTATGACAGAATATCCGACAGAATACCCATCGACGGCAGCTTTACCTCGCAGAGCGACGGCAACGGCTACTATGCCGTGCCGGATTTTGAGATCAACAACGCCCACCTTCAGGAGTCGATCTATCAGGGCATACATAATTCCGGCGCATAGGCCGGAATAACCGCGGCGGCACGGCTATGTGCCGCCACGTTTTCATTTACAGTTCGTTCACTTGACATTCCGTTTGCCTTGGTGTAAAATTTCAATAGGATACATATTGCTCCGTGTCCCGATATGGGATGCGGAGTTTTGCTATTACAGGAGGAGAGTGTATTCATGAAGTACGACGTTATAATAATCGGCGCCGGTCCCGGCGGCATTTTTTCGGCCTATGAGCTTGCAAATTCCGGAAAAGAGTTGAAAATAGGCGTTTTTGAGCTTGGACGCGCACTGGACAAGCGTCGCTGCCCCATCGACGGGGACAAGGTGAAAAGCTGCATCAAATGCCCCGTTTGCAGCATCATGAGCGGCTTCGGCGGCGCGGGCGCTTTCTCCGACGGCAAGTATAACATTACCAACCAATTCGGCGGCACGCTCTTTGAATACGTCGGTCAGAAGAGAGCCATTGAGCTTATGAAGTATGTTGACGAGATCAATCTCCGCTACGGCGGAGAGAACACGAAGCTCTACTCCACCGCCAATACCGAGATAAAGCGCGAATGTCTCAAGAACGGTCTGCATCTGCTGGACGCGCAGGTCCGCCACCTCGGCACGGATATAAACTATGTCGTGCTCGGCAATATCTATGAGGAGCTTAAGAGCAAGGTCGATTTCCATTTCAACACCGCCGTCACGGATATTGAGCGCATCAGCGACGGCTACCGCATCACGGCGGGCGAGGAGAGCTTTGACTGCGAAACGTGCATCGTCTCCGTCGGGCGCAGCGGGAGCAAGTGGATAGAGGGCGTGTGCAGATCCCTCAATATCCCTACCCGCTCCAATCGGGTCGATATAGGCGTCCGGGTTGAGCTTCCCGCGGATACCTTTGCGCATCTCACCGATGAGCTTTACGAGAGCAAGATCGTCTACCGCACGCAGAAATTTGAAGACCTCGTGCGCACCTTCTGCATGAATCCCCACGGCGTCGTGGTCAACGAGAACACCAACGGCATCGTCACGGTGAACGGACACAGCTATGAGGACAAGTCCATGCACACCGAGAACACAAATTTTGCCCTTCTCGTCAGCAAGCATTTCTCCGAACCGTTCAAGGACTCAAACGGCTACGGCGAGAGCATCGCCCGCCTTTCCAATATGCTTGGCGGCGGCGTCATCGTGCAGCGCTTCGGCGATCTTGTACGTGGGCGCAGGAGTACGGTCAAGCGCATTGAGGAGAACTTTGTCATCCCCACGCTTGCCGCCACCCCCGGCGATCTCAGCCTTGTAATGCCCAAGCGTATTCTTGACGGCATCATCGAAATGATATACGCTCTTGACAAGATCGCGCCGGGCACCGCAAATGACGACACGCTGCTTTACGGCGTTGAGGTAAAATTCTATAATATGGAAGTGGAGCTGGACGAGAATCTCCAGACTGAGGACAAGGGGCTTTACGTAATAGGCGACTGCTCCGGCGTCACGCACTCCCTGTCGCATGCTTCCGCAAGCGGCGTATACGTGGCGCGGCATATACTCGGCACGCTCTGATCCTGAAAAGCGCGGTTCCGATGTCGTAATCGCTTTTCGGTGCGAATAGAATTTCCCTGTATCCCGGCAAATTCGGATGTTGGAGGCGGATATGTCAAATTTTAAAGAAAAACAGAACTATGTCCACGGCGCGGTCATTCTGACCGTCGGCGTTATTATAATGAAGGTTCTGGGCGCGATCTATAAAATTCCTCTCGGCAACATTCTCGGTGATGAGGGCTACTCGATGTTCATGGGTGCTTACAGCATCTATTTCATCTTCTTCACGCTGGCAACGGCGGGTCTGCCCGTCGCGCTCAGCCGCCTGATTGCCGAATCCGATGCCAACGGCAGAGCAAAGAATGAGGAAAAAACCTTCCGCGTCGCACGCTGGACGTTTTTTGTGATAGGTCTGGTGTTCGCGCTCGTCATGTTCCTGTTTCCGGATTGGCTCGCCGCGGAATATCTTGAAAACCCCGACGCCGCGATGAGCATCAAGGCAATGTCCCCGGCGATTCTGCTCGTCTGCATCGTCTCCGCCTACCGCGGCTACTGTCAGGGCAACGGCAACATGATACCCACCACCGTGGATGAGGTGCTTGAGGTGCTGTTCAAGGTGATCTCAGGGCTTATCCTGTCATACGTTATAATAAAGTCCACGGGCAGTCTTCCGCTCGGCTCGGCGGGTGCGATCCTCGGCGTTTCAATAGGCTCGGTCATATCGCTGGGCTATATGGTGGTATACAAGCGGCGGCACGCATCCCAGCTTGCCTCTCCGTACACCGGCGGTCACGCACCCGACGATACGCCGGAGGACGACAACGTTGTTGACAGCACCGGCAAGATCGTAAAGGATATTCTCCGCATAGGCATCCCTATCGCTTTCGGCGCGTGCATCATGGCGCTTCTCAACAGTGTTGACTCAAAGCTGTGTATGAACAGGCTCCAAAGCGCAGCCGGGTTCACGTATAAGGAAGCGAAGGTGCTTTACGGCGTTTACGGCAAGGGTCAGACGCTTTTTAACCTGCCCGCCGCCTTTATCACCCCGCTGACCATTTCTATCGTCCCCGCCATTTCCGGCGCGATCGCCCGCGGCGCGAAGGGCGAAGCGGCAAAGGTGAGTGAGGATTCGCTGCGTATCTCGGCGGTCATATCCCTGCCGATGGGCGCAGGGCTTGCAATACTTGCCGCACCGATTTTCGGCGTGCTTTTCCCCAACAGCCACAAGGCCGGTCCCGGTCTGCTGTGCATAATGGGCATTGCCTCCTTCTTTGTGTGCCTTGTACTCATGGAAAACGCCATTCTTCAGGCCTCCGGCCGTGAAAAGCTTACGATGGTCACGATGATCACCGGCGGGCTTGTGAAGATAATCGTCAATTGGTTCCTCGTGGCCAACCGTGCGGTCAACATCTACGGCGCGCCGATAGGGACGCTCGTAAGCTACTTTGTAATGGCGGCGATGAATTATATATTCATGTGTTCGTCTCTTGAAAACCGCCCCCGCCTTTCAAGGGCGTTTGCGCGCCCCGCCGCGTCAAGCCTTATTATGGGTGCCGCCGCATGGCTCGTCTACGGCGCGGCTGCACGTATCATCGGCATGGGAAGCTCCCTGAAAGCGGTCGTATGCCTCGGAATAGCCGTTCTTGCCGCAGCAGCCGTTTATCTTGCCGCCACGATCTCACTCAAGAGTATAACGATAAAGGACATGGAGCTTATCCCCGGCGGAGAAAAAATAGGCAAAATTCTCAAAATGCATTGATTTTTTTGTGATTTTTGCCGTTTTTGCCGTGTTTTTCGCATTTTACTCTTGCTATCGGAAGTGTTTTGTGATAAATTATGGAAGCACTGTATGAAAGCGTGCAAAAATCCGGTTTATGAGTAATTTCCACGTTGCTGGGAAAACTCATTATATCACGGCTGAATGCCGTAATTTACAGGAGGAAATATAATGAATAAAACCGAACTTATAGCTGCTGTTGCAGAAAAGACCGCTATGTCCAAGAAGGACAGCGAAAAGGCAGTCTGCGCTATTCTTGACGCAGTTACCGAAGCTCTCGCCGCAGGCGATAAGGTTCAGCTCGTCGGCTTTGGCACCTTTGAAGTAAAAGAGCGCGCCGCTCACATGGGCCGCAATCCCAGAACCAAGGAAGCCATGGAGATCCCCGCAAGCCGCGTAGCCGGCTTCAAGGTCGGCAAGGCTCTCAAGGAAGCTGTTGCAAAGTAATTTTTGACATATAAAAATCAGCCGCCTGAACGCGGCTGATTTTTTAACAGGGTAAACTATGAGACTTGATAAATATTTGAAGGTATCCCGCCTTATCAAGCGCAGGAGCGTGGCTAACGACGCCTGCGACGGTGAGCGCGTGTCGGTAAACGGCAGGCAGGTCAAGGCGAGCTATCAGGTAAAGGTCGGCGACGTCATCGAGATCGCCTTCGGTCAGCGCACGCTCAGGGTCGAGGTCGTTGCGGTAAACGAAAACGCAAGCAAATCCGACGCTCCCGCAATGTATAAGGAGCTTGTGTAATACTTGCCAAAGAACCGAGGTTCTTTGGCAAGTTATTATATGTCTGGGATTATTTCCGCCTGTTTGCCTGTCTGCGCATTCACACGAATACGGATCGGGTCCCCGCTCTGGTTGGTGCAGGTAAATTCATAGCAGGCTATCGGCGTCCCGCCGGGGGATTTGCAGATTATCTTCGCGCATGACTGCTCCTCCAGATTATCCGGCACGGCGCCCGCCGCCTCGACTTCGGTGATGTCCCATTGCAGGCCGGAGGCATCCGGCGAATAGTGCTCGGCGTTGAAGCTGTATACGGAGTTGTCGTCAAGCGCCACTGCAAGTCTTATATAGTTGTCCGGCCAATCCGCGTCCTGCTCGGTCGCAATAAATATAAACTCCCCTACCGTGTCGGAAAAGCTCATTTTGGTGAGCTTGAGGTTCTCATAATTCTGCTCCTCAAGAAACTTTTCCGCGGTTTTCTGCGCTTCCTCGTGCGATATGCGCCCCTCTTCGACAAGGCGCAGCTGCACCATGCTTACAACGCCTTCGCTGTCCACGCACATCTGCCGGTCATCGACGGAGTATACCTTTCTCCCGCTCCCGTCCTCAAAGGAATAGTCAAGCTTGAGCTGACCGGGGCTGACCCCTGCAAAGCGCGCCGCCGCGGCAAGCATCTGCGCGTCGGTGCTGTGGGATGCTTTTGTCTTCTCCTGACGGAAGCCGTATTTGCCGTCATAGGTGAGCGCTTCGCGCTCCGGAAAATCCGCCTCGGTCTGAAGGATAGCCATGCTTACCTTGTCACGCTGCTCCACCTCTACATTGCGCAGGGGCGTCTCCGCACTGTCCATGTCTATATTTCCGTCGTGGTAATCCCTTTGCAGACGGTTGAGCGCATCGCACAGCTGTGCTGACAGCGCCGACAGCCTGCTCATATTCTCGCGTTCCGTCTCGCTGAAGCCGTCCTCCGCGACGGTGGCGCACAGGGTATAGGCATAGTCGCCGGTCTGGTTGAGGTAGGAGGATATCTGCTCAAGCTCCTGCGTGGAAAACGGCAGCGTCGACAGCGCCGCCTCCGCAGAAAGCGCATCCGCATAGATCTCCGAGCAGAGCCGCGAACACATATCCCTGTCTGTCGCGTAAGGCGTTTTGCCCAAGGCCGCGCTCAGCTTCGACACCGCGCCTACGGTCTCCTCAAATGCCTGCTGCGAACTGAAATCCACCGCGAGACGGTATCTTTTCAGCTTTGTCGAGTAAATGGCGGTGCACAGAGCCAGTACGGCGATGAGCGCTCCCACGTAAATTGCTATAACGGTCAAAGTCTTCTTTTTCATATAAAAAACACCTCTTTCGGAATATTCTTCCACAAAAAGAGGTGCTTTATACTTATTTTTAAATTTTCTCGGTGAGAGCCGTTATATTCTCCCCTTGCAAAGCCTCACTTCTATCCCCCGCCTCACGCCAGCTTTTCCAGCGCCGTGTTAAGGCGGCGGAGAGTCTCTTCCCTGCCGAGGATGCGGCAGATCTCCACCGCGCCGCCGGGCGTGACCGCCTTTCCGGCGGCGGCGATACGCACCGGCCACATGACCTTGGCGTTCTTGACCTGCATCTTCTCCGCCATGTTTACCATGGCCGCCATGATGCTCTCATCGTTCCATTCGGCAAGGGCTTCAAACTCGGGAATGATCGCCGTCAGCACGGTCTTTGAGGATTCAAGATCGGACTTTGACTTTTTGTGTACGAACAGCTCCGTATCGTACTCGGGCAGCTCGTCAAAGAAATCTACCTTTTCGGGGATGTCGTTGAGAACCTCTGTGCGCTGCTGCAAAAGCGCGGCGATCGCCGCGGCGTCGTACTTTTCGTTCTTCACGCTCCTGCGGATGAACGGCTCGGCTGCCTTTGCAAACGCCTCCGGCGTCATGGCGCGGATATACTCGGCGTTGAAGTATCTCAGCTTTTCTATATCAAATATCGCAGGGGATTTGGAAATACCGGAGATATCGAATATCTCCTTCAGCTCGTCAAGAGAATATATCTCCCGCTCGCCTCTCGGACTCCAGCCCAGAAGCGCAACATAGTTGAGCACGGCGTCGGTGAGATAGCCCTGCGCGATAAGGTCTTCATAAGAAGGGTCGCCGTGGCGTTTGGACATCTTGCTGTGCGCATCGCGCATAACGGGGGAGCAATGCACATACTTCGGGATATCCCATCCAAAGCCCTCATACAGCAGGTTGTACTTAGGCGATGAAGAAAGATACTCGCTGCCGCGGACAACATGGCTTATGCCCATGAGATGATCGTCCACCACGTTTGCGAAATTATATGTGGGCAGGCCGTCGCGCTTTATGAGCACCTGATCGTCAAGAGTGCTGTTCTCAACGGTGATATCACCGAATATTTCGTCATGGAAGGTGGTCGTTCCCTCGTGCGGGATGCGCTGGCGGATAACATAGGGCTTGCCCTCCGCAGCAAGGCGGTCGGACTGCTCGCGGGACATGGCGCGGCACGGGTCGTCCTCGCGGTTGAAGTCCCCGCTGTCCTCCTCGGACTCGGTCTTTTCGCAGAAGCAGCGGTAGGCGTGGCCGCGCTCCATGAGCAGCTCCGCATATTCCTTATAGAGCGGACGTCTCTCGGTCTGGACATAGGGGCCGACGGGACCGCCGACGTCGGGACCTTCGTCATGGTCAAGATGGCACTCGGCACAGGTCTTGTAAATAACATCTACCGCGCCCTCAACGAGCCGCCCCTGATCGGTGTCCTCGATGCGCAGGATAAACTTGCCGCCGCCATGGCGTGCGATGAGATAAGTATAAAGCGCCGTGCGCAGATTGCCTACGTGCATATATCCCGTGGGAGAGGGTGCAAAGCGTGTGCGCACCTCATTTTTCGGGATACGCGCCTCCATCTCCTCAAACCATTTCGTATCTTTCATTTTCAAGCCTCCATATTCTGCCGCCGGAGCGCCGGAAACGCGGAAAAGCGTCGGCAGGCTGTGTATTGTCACATAATACATATAATATTTTACATTTTCCCTGTTGTCAAGATGAAGTTATTCTGTTAAAATATTATTCCGATTGTAAGGTCTCTGCGGCGGCGCGGGCGTTTTCCGCCCGTCATGGCCGGGCGTCCTTTTCAATTGAGGATAAAGCTTGCGAACGGGTAATTCGCAAAATTTGAGATGATTGAAGGTTAGGTATATGGAAAATACAGAATCGGCGAAAAAAACTTTGCTTTCCGGCATACAGCCGTCCGGTGATCTGCATCTGGGCAATTATCTTGGCGCCGTGAGAAACTGGGCGGAGATGTCTGATGAGTTCAACTGTTATTATTTCATGGCCGACCTGCACACGCTCACCGTGCGTCAGGACCCGAAGGAGCTTCGCCACCGTTCCACGGCGCAGCTTGCACAGTACATCGCCTGCGGCCTTGACCCGCAGAAAAACACGCTCTTCCTCCAGAGCCATGTACATGAACATGCGGAGCTGGGCTGGATCCTCAACTGCTATACCATGTTCGGCGAACTGAGCCGCATGACCCAATTCAAGGATAAGTGTGCAAAAAATGCCGATAATATAAACGGCGGGCTTTTCACATACCCGTCTCTTATGGCGGCCGATATTCTGCTGTATCAGGCCGACTATGTGCCTGTGGGCGAGGATCAGAAGCAGCATTGCGAGCTGACACGCGACATCGCCATACGCTTCAACAACCTCTACGGCGAGACCTTCAAGATTCCGGAGCCTTACATCCCCAAGGTGGGCGCAAGGATAATGAGCCTCGGCACACCCACTTCCAAAATGTCCAAATCCGACCCGCAGGGCTGCGTGTTTCTTATGGACAAGCCCGAGGATATCGCCCGCAAGTTCAAGCGCGCCATCACCGACTCCGATACGGAGCGCTGCGTGCGCTACGATCCGGAAAACAAGCCCGGCGTCTCCAATCTCATGAACATCTACTCCGCCGTCACCGGCAAGAGCTTTGACGAGATAGAGCGCGAATTTGACGGCAAAGGCTACGGCGCGTTCAAGCCCGCCGTCGGCGACGCCGTTATCGAGACTCTGCGCCCGATCCGCGAGGAGGCAGAGCGCATGATCGCCGACAAGGCGTATTTGCAGCAGATATATACCGAGGGTGCGCAGAAGGCAAGCTGCATCGCCCGCAGAACGCTGCGCAAGGTCTACAAAAAGGTAGGGCTTGTCGAGAAGCCGTTCTGACTCTCTTTCAACAGAAAAAAATTTGGAGATAATATCCGATGTTTCAGAATATTCCTATATGGCTGAGAATAGTGCTTTCCTTTGCGCTTTCTTTCGGAATATCATATCTTATGACCCCGCCGGTCAAGGTCTTTGCGGAAAGAGTCGGTGCGATCGACGTACCCAAGGACTCGCGGCGTGTGCATGACCACCCCATCCCGCGTATGGGCGGGCTTGCCATATTTGTCGGCTTTCTGCTTTCGGTCATTGTTTTTGTCAGCTTTTCCACCCAGATAATGGGCATACTCATCGGCGCACTGATAATCGCAATGATGGGCGCGGTGGACGATATAATGAACCTCAACGCGTGGGTCAAGCTTGCGGTGCAGGTGGTCGCGGCGCTTGTCGCCATACGCTGCGGCATTGTCTTTACCGCCATTTCAAACCCCAACTTCCTGTCCTACAATACTACCATCCAGATAGGCTGGCTGGCGATCCCGCTGACGATCCTGTGGATAGTCGGCTGCACCAACGCCATAAACCTTATCGACGGGCTTGACGGTCTGGCGGTAGGCGTGTCGGCGATAAGCTCGTTTTCGATGATGATCGTGGCGCTGTTCGTGGCAGACGCGAACACGACCTTTATCCTTGCGGCGCTCTGCGGCGCCTGTGTGGGCTTCATGCCCTACAATATGAATCCCGCAAAAATCTTCATGGGCGATGTCGGCTCGCAATTTCTCGGATACGTGCTGGCGACGACCTCAATAATGGGTCTTTTCAAGCTGCACACGGTCATCACCTTTATCGTGCCTGTGCTCGCAATGGCCATACCGCTGGCGGATACGCTTTTTGCCATTGTCCGGCGCACGCTGAGAGGGCAAAGCCCGTTCCACGCGGATAAAGGGCATTTTCACCACCGGCTGCTGGCTCTCGGACTTTCGCAGAAGCAGGCCGTCGCGGTACTCTACGGGGTATCGGCGATCATGGGGCTTATGGGCGTTCTGCTTGCGGGCAGAAACACCATGATGCGCATACTCTGCATCGTCGCGGCGTTCATCGTGTCGCTGTCGGTCTGGCTGTTTGTCTTCTGGCACAATCCGAACCTCAAAAAGAAGAACGGCGCAGCGGCTCCCGCACCGGAAGCCCCCTCCGGCGCGGAAGCAGTCTCCTCTGCCGATGCAAACCCCGCACCGGAAGCTGCGCCCGCTGCCGAAACGTCCGGCTCTGACGCCGGAGTGCAGCCTTCCGCCGCAAAGCTCACCGCCGACGCCGGTAAAAGCGGCTGAAAAAGCCTTATAATATTGCATCTCATACAGCAAAGAGGCTTATAATCAAATTTCAACTCGATTTTTTGGTTTATCGACTAAAAAAGGACGCATAAAAGCGTCCTTTTTGCTTTCTCGGCTTGCTTATCTCTCTTCCCTGAAATACGGAAGTCCCAGAGAGGCTGGGGGCTGGTTTTCGCGCTTGGAGCGGACGGAGGAAATGACCAGTACAATGATCGTGACGACATAGGGCGCCATTTTGTATATCTCCTTTATCGCAAGGTCGGTGCCGGTCGGGATGTAGACGTTGAGAATATACAGCCCGCCGAAGAGGATGGAGGCGGGAATAGAGGTTGCCGGACGCCAGACGGTGAAGATAACGAGCGCTATCGCAAGCCAGCCGCGGTCGCCGAAGGCGTTGTTTGACCAGACGCCGGAGGCGTAATCCATGACGTAGTACAGTCCGCCCAGCCCTGCGATCACGGAGCCAAGGCAGGTCGCGGTGTATTTATAGCGCACGACATTGATGCCCGCCGTATCGGCTGTGCCGGGATTTTCGCCCACTGCGCGCAGATGCAGACCCGTGCGCGTGCGGTTGAGGACGTAGGAGGCGACAAGCGCGATGATTATCGCCGCATATGCCAGAAAGCTGTATGAGAGGAATATCTTTCCGAACCAGCCAAGCTCTCCGGCAAAGGGCAGCTTTTTGGAGAAGGCAAGGCTCGTCCTGCTGAGGACGATAGATGGGATGTCCGTCTTTACAAGCTTTATGAGCGAACCGCCGAAGAAGTTGCCTATGCCCACGCCGAAGGTTGTGAGCGCAAGGCCGGTGACGTTCTGGTTGGCGCGGAGCGTTACCGTGAGGAAGCAGTACAGCAGTCCCATGAGCAGCGACCCGACAATGCAGCACAGCAGAGGAATGGCGATCGTAAGGAAGCCGTTCATTTCCGCGCCGGAATTTTCGTAGAGGAACGCGCCTATGACGCCGCAGATGCCGCCGACATACATGACGCCTGCCGTACCGAGGTTGAGGTTGCCGCTTTTTTCGGTAATGGTTTCGCCCGTGCAGCCGAGCATGAGAGGCACGGCCTGCATGACGGCTCTCGGGATAAAGGATACTATATCAAACATTTTCCTTTACCTCCTTGTGCTTTTTCGCAAAGCGGAGCTGGTAATTTATAAAGAATTCACTGCCGATTATGCAGAAGATGAGAACGGCGGTGAGTATATCGCCGAAAGCGGCGTTAAGCCCGCAGGCAGTGGCAAGCTCGTTCGCACCGGTGCCGAGCAGGATCAGAAGCCCCGAAGCGAGTACCATGGCGATAGGGTCAAACTGTGCAAGCCACGCAACCATGACGGCGGTAAAGCCCTGTCCGCCGGCAAGCGTTGTGGAAACGGTGTGGTTGATGGAGCCGACAAGCAGAAGCCCCGCAAGACCGCAGACCGCGCCTGAAAGGAGCATGGTGCGGATAATGACGCGTTCGACCTTGATGCCGACATAACGCGCCGTGCGTTCGCTTTCGCCGACGACGGTAAGCTCAAACCCGTGCTTGGAGTATCTGAGATAAAAATACATCAGCACCGTGACGGCCGCCACGACGACTATGACAAGCAGATAGCGGTTGACAAGCTGCGGGAACCAGCCGACGTTGCTTTTCTGGTTGATAACGCCTATCTGACAGGAGCCTTTGGGGTTTTCCCACTTGACGCAGAAAAACGCGACTATCTGAGTCGCCACATAGTTCATCATGAGTGTGAACAGCGTCTCGTTCGTGTTGAATTTTGCCTTGAAAAACGCGGGGATCGCCGCCCAGAGCGCACCGGCGAGTACGGCGGCAACTGTCATGCAGATAATGACCGCGGTGTTGGACGCCGCGTCTGCCATGAGCACCATGCAAGCGGCGGCGGCCATCGCGCCTGCAAGCACCTGCCCCTCCGCGCCGAGGTTCCAGCAGCGCATCTTGAAGGCGGGCGTGACCGCAAGGGATATGAGCAGCAGGACGGCCGTTTTCTGGAAGAACAGCCATGTCTTCCGTGCGGTGCCGAAGGAGCCTGCGAAAACCGCGCTGCCGACCTCAAGCGGGTTTACGCCCGTTGTGACCGTCGTTATCACGGAGCACAGCAGTATGCCGACGGCGATGGCGATAAGTCTTATTCCGATAATTCTGCCGCGGCTCAGCTCGCCGCGCTTGGAAATATGTATCATTCCCGCATACCTCCCAGTTTCGTCATCATCGCGCCGACCTCGTTCTTGCTCACGGTGCGCCCGTCAACTATGCCGCTGACCTTGCCGCCGCAGAGCACGAGTATCCTGTCGCACAGCTCAAGCAGCACGTCCAGATCCTCGCCCACGTAGACCACGGCCACGCCGCGCTCCTTCTGCTTGGAAATGAGGTCGTATATGGTATATGATGAGTTTATGTCAAGTCCGCGTGTGGCGTAGGCGGTGAGAAGGACGGTGGGCGCGTTGGAGATCTCGCGTCCGACAAGCACCTTCTGCACGTTGCCGCCGGAAAGGCGGCGCACGGGGGTCTCAACGCTCGGCGTGACTATCTCGAGAACGTCTACCATCTCATGTGCAAGCTTGTTGGGCGCCTTGCGGTTCGTGAAAATACCGTGACCCTGCCGGTAGGAGCGGAGCATCATATTGTCGCTCAGATCCATGTTGCCGACAAGTCCCATGCCGAGTCTGTCCTCCGGTACGAACGAGAGCGCAACGCCCATATTCTTTATGGCAAGCGGGTCCTTGCCGATAAGCTCCTCTGCGCCGCCGTCGTCTCCGATATAGGCTATGCTTCCCTTTTCTACCCTCTGCAAGCCGGCGATGGACTCAAGAAGCTCCTTCTGACCGCAGCCGGAGATGCCGGCAATGCCCAGGATCTCGCCGGAGTTGACAGTGAACGAAACATCGTCAAGCTTGGCTATGCCGTCTATATCGCGCACGGTGAGATTTTTCACCTCTATGCGCGGCTTCGGATCGACCGGCTCCGTGCGGCGTATATTAAGCTCGACCGGACGGCCGACCATCATGTTCGTCATTTCCTGCACGTCGGTATCCTTGGTGAGCATATCGCCGGTAAACTGTCCCTTGCACAGAACCGCCACGCGGTCTGAAAGCTCAAGCACCTCGTGCATCTTGTGCGTGATTATCACGACGGCCTTGCCGTCGTCGCGCATATTGCGCAGCACCGCAAACAGCTTTTCCGTCTCCTGCGGGGTGAGTACGGCGGTAGGCTCGTCAAGAATGAGGATGTCCGCGCCGCGGTAGAGTACCTTGATGATCTCCACGGTCTGTTTCTGCGAAACGGACATATCGTAAACCTTCTGATCGGGGTCAACGGCAAAGCCGTAGCGCGTGCATATCTCGCGTATCTTTCCGGATGCTGCGGCAAGGTCGAGTTTTCCCGGCAGACCAAGGACGATATTCTGCGCGGCAGTGAAAACGTCCACCAGTTTAAAATGCTGGTGTATCATGCCGATGCCTAAATCAAAGGCGTCCTTCGGGGATGAAATGACGACCTCCTTCCCGTCTATGGAAATGGTACCCTCATCGGGGAAGTAGATACCGGCAAGCATATTCATGAGCGTGGTTTTGCCGCTTCCGTTTTCGCCCAGCATGGCAAGTATTTCGCCCCTGTAAATATTGAGCCAGCATTTGTCGCTCGCTGTCACGCTTCCGAAGCGCTTTGTGATGTTCCGCATTGCCACGGCGGGGATTCTTTCTTCCATAGCGTCTCTTTCTCCTTTTCTGCTTACGGCTCTCTCCGGTGAGATAAGCCATATATGCGGGATACGGGCGGGTGCTTGGTCTGTCAAAAATCCGCCCCTGTCTCACATATTTTTATCAATCCATAAAAACCCCTGCAAAAAAAGCAGGGGTTTCAGCTTGTTGAAAAAGGCCTCGCAGAGTTTTTGCCCGCAGGCAAAAACAGTTTTGATTATTTTCTCCGGCGGCATGTACGTCGGAGAAAATTCTTCTCACGGAGCGAGTGTCGAATTGTTCGCCTGGGGCGAACAACCGAGGCACAGAGCGCAGTGCAGCCTCTTTTGCCAAAGAAGCTTGCTTCTTTGGCAAGCTGTAAAAACTCCCATTCGGGAGTTTTTATTTATTGTTCTTTGCGGCTTTTGAAGCCTTTTCGTCCTGCCTCTCTGAGATATAGTAGCTCAAAGAGAGAAGGCTGTCGGAAAAGTGAACGTTTTCAACGATAGTGCTGCTGCCGGGTGCGGTAATGTCCACGTTTGTGAAGTTCCAGATAGCATCTATCCCGTTGGCGGTAATCGTTTCGGTTACAGCCTTTGCCACTTCCTGAGGGACGGTCAGCACGGCCACATCGACCTTGTTATCCTGGAGGAAATCAACAAGCTCATCCATGTGCTTGACAGGTACGCCGTTAAATACATGCCCCGTAAGCTCAGGGTCTATATCGAATGCGCACACAAGATTGAAGCCCCATGAAGAAAAGCAGAAGTTATCCATAAGAGCGTGACCTATGTTACCTGCGCCGATAAGGATGGCGGAAAAGCCCCTGTCGGTTCCGAGAATGTTGGCGATCTCGTTATGCAGAGCCTGAACATTATATCCGTAACCCTGCTGACCAAACTCACCGAAGCAGCTGAAATCCTGTCTTATCTGGGACGGCGTGAAGCCGAGCTGCTGACCGAGCTCAAACGAAGAAATGCGGGAGACGCCGTTCTTCATAAGCTCATCAAGCTTGCGGAGATATCTCGGCAGCCTACGTATGACGTTATTTGATACTTTAATGCGCTTCAAGAAAAAAATCTCCTTATATAACCTGATTTTTTTACTTATTATACCACGGAAGCGGATATGTTTCAAGGTGCATATGCAACATTTATGCCGCAATTATCTGACAATTGCGACCAAGACGCCGCCGCGAAAAACTCCGCCCCGCTCTGCATGGCAGAACGGGACGGAGGAAACTGTCAAAAAGAGCCGCACAGGATTTTTGCCCGCGGGCAAAAACGGGATCAATTATTCTCTCCGGCAGCACGCAGGTCAGAAAAACCTTTTACGCCGCGGGAACGTAGGTGCGCAGGTTCATGTCGTAAAGACTTGCGAAAGCGCCGTTTTCGTCGAGGGATATCGTCATGCTGAACTCGTTCTCACCGTCGGCGAACTTTATGGTGCTGGCGCTATCAAGCTCCCATGTAAGGGCGTACTCAACGCCGTCATAGACCTCGGTTCCGGTGCCGTCGGCATTGAAAATAAGGGTGTTCGCGTTGTTCTCCTGCTCGACAAGCTGCTTGCCGACAAAAAGCCGGGCGATCTCGTCGGCGTTGCCGCGGATATATTTGCTGCCGTCGGCATTGTTGACAGCGGTGAAAATGTCGGTAAATACGATGTCTATCTCACTCTTGCCGTCTTCCGCGTCCTGATCGAGAAGATGATTGTCCGCCGTGACGGTGCACAGCCACGTCTTTTCCGTATCGCCGCTGACAAGGATGCAGGCAAGACCGCTGTCGCTGTTGTCCGCTTTTTCAAAATATATGTAATTGCCGCCCTTTACGCCGTCCTTGTACCATGCGTCGCCTGTGTGCGACTCATCGGAGGAGACGCCGAGATTGAGCGAAGCGGGGTCAACGACCGCGTCGGCTTTTTCGGATTCGGCGATCACAGCGCCTTCGGGAACGGCCGCCGACTCGCTTGCGGAGGAATTCTCGGCGGGAGTTTCCTTTGACCCGCAGGCCGCGAGGGACAGAATCATTACACACGCCATAACAAGGATAAGTATTTTTTTCATTTTTGATCTCCCTTCGGTATATGTCAAATATTCATACTGCATTATGTTACCTCTTTTATCATAACACATTATTTGGAAATATGGAACAGTTTTCTTTAAAAATTATTTGTTTTTTAATATTAAGCGAGACTGTCGAAAAGACCTTGCAGAGTTTTTTTGCCCGCAGGCAAAAAATAATTTTGATCGTTTTCTCCGGCGGCATGCACGTCGGAGAAAACACTTCTCACGGAGCGAGTGTCGAATTGTTCGCCCGCAGGCGAACAACCGAGGCACAGAGCGCAGTGCAGCCCCTTTTGTCAAAGAAGCTTGCTTCTTTGACAAGCTGAGTTTTCTTTAAAAATTATTTGTTTTTTAATATTAACCGCTCTATGACACGCGCAACGCCGCCGCAATTGTTATCCGGCGCGGTCATATCCGCCGCTTCGAGCAGGGCGGGGATGGCGTTTTCCATTGCAACTCCCGTTCCGGCGGTTTTTATCATGTCGATGTCGTTTGAACCGTCCCCGAACGCGATAACTTCCGACAGATCTATGCCGAGAATCGCGGCAAGGCGCTCAACCGCCTGACCTTTTGTGGCCGCGGTGCTGTTCAGCTCAATATTATTTATGACGGAGGAAGTGGCAATTAGTTCCGGAAAAAGCTTTGGCACAAGCTCAAGCTGGCGACTGCGCTCATCAAGATCGTGAAAGTGCATCTGCATTTTTGTGACGGGGCGGTTCCGTTCGGCGAGCGTTTTCTTGAGGTCGGGGACGGGGCGGCGTATCTTTTTCATGTAAGCGCCCATTGCGGCGGTCGGCGTCCAGTCCTGAAGGACGTCGTACATATCCTTGCTCATGTAGCCCATACCGTCCTGATAGCAGTCGTATATGACCGGCAGAGTGTCCATGTATTCCGCAAGACGCAGCGCAAGCGACGGCTCTATCTCGGCGCTTGAAAGGATCCTATCCTCCTGCTTGTCGTAGACGAGTGCGCCGTTGCCGCAGATATAGTAGCGTATATAAGGCGCATCCCTCAGCTCCTCAGGCATACCGGGGAAAATGCGTCCGGAGCTTGGGACGATGTATATCCCCTGCGCGGCGGCCGCCTCAATGGCGCGGAGGTTATCCGGGGGGATGGTCTTGTCGTCGCTGAGAAACGTGCCGTCAAGGTCAAAGCAAATAAGTCTGTATTTCATTTCATTCACTCCCTGCCGGACAATTATGGCAGAAAAGAGCTTTTCTTTCAAGATGCTTTTTTGCAAAACAATTGACTTGAAAGAGAGGGATAAACTGTGTATAATTGTAATACCACTATTCAGGAGGAACGTAAATATGAATCTGAGCGAAAAAGCAGCCCAGTTGAGAATCGACATTATCAACGAGCTGTATGAAGCACAGTCCGGTCATCCGGGCGGGTCTCTTTCCTGCATTGATACGCTGGTTGCACTGTATTATAACGTGATGAACGTCCGCCCCGAGGAACCCAGGTGGGAAGACAGGGACAGATTTGTCCTCAGCAAGGGTCACTGCTGCCCTGCACTGTATGCCGTTCTGGCGGACAAGGGGTATTTCCCCAAGAGCGAGCTTGGCACCCTCAGAAAGTTCGGAAGCCATCTCCAGGGACATCCTGATATGCGCAAAACCAAGGGTATTGACGCCAACACCGGCTCACTCGGTCAGGGCATTTCTATCGCAATGGGAATGGCTCTCGCCGCAAAGCTCGGCAAGAAGACGTACCATGTTTATACCATGGTCGGCGACGGAGAATGTCAGGAAGGTCTTGTGTGGGAGGCGGCTATGGCGGCGGCTCACTACAAGCTTGACAATTTCACCGTGATACTTGACCATAACGGTCTGCAGATCGACGGCAGAAACTGCGATGTTATGGATATCGGAGACATCTGCGCAAAGTTTGCGGCTTTCGGCTTCGACACCGTGACCGTTGACGGACACGACATCGACGCCGTCACCGCCGCGCTCAAGGCTCCTCACACTCCCGGCAAGCCCAAGTTTGTCTGCTGTGAGACGGTCAAGGGCAAGGGTGTTTCCTTTATGGAAAACAACCCCGCATGGCACGGCGCGGCTATCAAGGCGGCCGACTATGAAGCGGCAATGAAGGAACTGGAGGTGCAGCACTGATGGGTAAATCAACAAGAGAAGCTTACGGTCTTGCTCTGGCGGAGCTTGGGCAGAAAAACGACAGGGTAGTCGCAATGGACGCTGATCTCTCCGGCTCCACCAAGACTTCTACCTTCAAAAAAGCATTTCCCGAGAGATTTTTCAACTTCGGCATTGCCGAGGCGGATATGATCACCGCCGCCGCCGGGTTTGCCTTCTCCGGCTACATTCCGTTCGCCAGCACCTTTGCCGTGTTCGGCACGGGACGCGCTTTTGAGCAGATAAGAAACAGCGTTGCATACACCAACGCCAACGTAAAGCTTGCCTTCACCCATGCCGGTCTCAGCGTCGGCGAGGACGGCGGCTCCCACCAGAGCCTTGAGGACGTCGCCATTATGCGCACACTCCCCAACCTCACCATTTTCTGCCCGTGCGACGCGGCGGAAACGCGCAAGGCGGTCATGGCGGCGGCGGAGATAGAAGGCCCTGTGTACCTGCGTCTGGGACGCTCTAATACCGACGACGTTACCGATGAAAACACTCCCTTTGTCCCCGGCAAAGCGCTTGTTCTCAAAGAGGGCAGCGACGCGGCGATCTTTGCGAACGGTCTTATGGTCGTAAGGGCGCTCAAGGCGGCGGAGATGCTTGAGAGCGAAGGCATCAGCACTGCGGTTGTCAACTTCCACACCATCAAGCCCCTTGACGAGGAAACGATCCTCGCCTACAACGGCAAGGTAAAGGCGATCGTCACTGCGGAGGAAGCTTTCGTGGCCGGCGGTCTCGGCGGCGCGGTCGCGGAGACGATAGCGGGCAAGGGCGGCGCAAAGTTTGCAAGAGTGGGCGTTGAGGACAGGTTCGGTCAGTCAGGCGCACCCGATGTACTCTTTGAGCAGTACGGCCTCACCGCGGAAAATATCGCGGCAAAAGTAAAAGCGCTGCTCAAATAAAAGAATATCAGCTTGTCAAAAAAAGTCCTGCAAGGACTTTTTTTGACTGCGCTTGCCGCCGAGCATTTTGAAGGAGTTCAAAATGCTGTTACCGAAAGCCTTGATATATCAAGGCTTTCGACGGCGGTTTATCCAA
>UROG01000025.1 GCA_900549485.1 uncultured Eubacteriales bacterium | reverse complement strand
TGTTGGGTGTGGACCTCTCTTTACGAGCGTCCACCCCAACATTTATTATAGAACCTTTTTTTGATGCTGAAAAGAGCGTAAGCAGCCCAAAGGACATTGACGCAAATTTTACTTGAAACATATATGAAAAAATGTTATCATTAAATTGTAATGTTTTATGAAAAATATAGCTGAGACAGCGCCGGATGATGCGCTGCAAAAATCAAATGCCGCATGATGCGTTTGCCTGCGGCATAGATAAAGCCAATTTTGCCGGGGAATAACGATCCTTGACAAGTAGAAAATATATTGCGGAGAGATGAATATGCGCAGAATAACAGCTCTTATACTTGCGGCGGTGATGTGTCTGTCATTTGCCGGAGAAACTGCCCTTGCCGAAACTACGGAGAATCAGGTTTATGAAGAGACCGGCGGAAGCGGAGACACGCTTCCGGTAAACGGAGGCGATATTGTGCCGCCTGATACGCCTGTACCGCCTGTTGAACCCGTGCAGCCGACGGCAACGCCTGAGCCGTTGACAACGCCTGAACCGGTGACAACGCCTGAGCCGACGGCAACGCCTGAGCCGACGGCAACGCCTGAGCCGACGGCGACGCCCGAGCCGACGTCAACGCCTGAGCCGACGTCAACGCCTGAGCCGACGGCAACGCCGGAGCCTTCGCCGACACAGACGGCTGAGCCATCGCCAACCCCGTCCAATAAGCCGGAGGAGGCGGAAAAGCAGTTCACCGCGTTTTTTGAGGACGCGACCGGAAGCGGCTTTGTGTTTACACTGACGGGCAGAGCCGATAATCATTTCGAAGCGGGTGAAGCGCTTTCCTTCGGCTTTGCGGACAGCGCCGGCAATGCGGACAAAAGACTGTACACGGATTTTTCGTGGACTGTGACCATGCAGAATGCCCAGAATGCCGAAGCCGGAGGCTTTACTGTGCTCTTTGTCGGGGCGAACGCCGATAACAGCGTGTTTACCCTTTATGCCGACGAGGCAAAAACCGTGCAGGCTGCTGCAACCGGCGATGTGCATATAAAGCTGACGGGGAAGACCGCGGCAAAATTCAGCGCCGCCGTCATTGGCGATGTTGAGAGCGCCGCCGATATAAAGAGCGTGTTTCTAACATCCGATACCGCCGATGCGGATAAGGACTATGTGTTTTATGCTGCACAGGCGCAGTATATGGAACCTCTGCCGGAGGATTTCATGTCCGTCACTGCGTATGCCCTGCCCATAATAAAAATCAACGGTATTGACTTCTGCGGCTATACGCTTAAAAAAATCGACACGCCCAAGGAGCTTGACGGGAAAACCTATACCTGCTGCTGGGAGATCACCGTGCCGAAGGAGTATATTACGGGCAATATCCTGATATATGCGAACAAGCATGATATTACAAAGACGAAGAACTACGTGAATATGTGGGAAGCCGCCGCCGGACTTGTGCCGTATTCCGAGGACGAGCACATGATAGGCTCAGTTGTCGAGGATGCGGACAACAGCGGCAAGCAGGCATATTATTTCTATTATAAAAAACCCGCGCCGACCGCGCCGCACCCGATATATTCGGTGAACGGCGCGTACCATCCGCTTTGGCCGCAGCCGGAGTACGGGATGATCTCGACGGCGGAGAGCAGCGTATACAAAATAAGCGGCATCAAGGGCAACGTTGACGTGTCGCTGGGCTACAATGCCGAAAAGCGCGGTTCGGGCAACAATGAGGAAGCGCTTATCGAATTGCCGTCGGAAACCGTAAAGCCGGGTGAGAGCTATACCTTCAGGGTCAGAACTCATGAGATGAATGAGACGCAGCTTCAGATATATGTTTCAATGGGCGGCCTTATGCTTGAGCCTGACGGAGTAAAGCTTCAGCAAACGACTGCTTCGGACGAGCTGGGAACATATATCGAGTATACTGTGCCGTCGGTGGAGGGCGATATCATTGCCGAGGCGCGCAGCGCGTTCATGATCAACTGTCTTGTGAAGCTTGAGGACGGCTACAATACAGCAGAAAAGCTGAAATACAGCGCCTTTGATTATGCAAGCGCGGTGCTGCTCAACTATTCATCGCTGACGCATACAGGAGAGTTCGCGTATAAAAGCGGCGGACTGAGCTTTGAGCTTCTTAACAGACCGGTTTACAGCGCCAAAGGGAAAGCAAATGTTGACGGTACTGAACCCGACCCGAACACCGACTGCTACGCATATGACTTTTCCGGTTCGACGATGGGCGGAAAGCCCGTATCCGTGACGCAGTACGGCGGGCGGTACATAGTGAACAACGGCGGCCCCATAACGGGCGACGTTATCATAAAAACCAGCTTTTCGCGGCTTGCCCAATATGCGTATACCGTGGCGGGCAGGGAAAAGATCAAAAGCATCACCAACAGGGAAACCTATGTGAATGACGGGAAGAACTATTATACCGGACGGATAAGCGACGTGCCGACATACCGCTATCTCTTCGCAGTGGAGGCCGACCCGAACACAACGCAGAAAATATATCTAAGACAGGTCGGCAAGGATAGTACGATAAAGCGCACCTACTCAATATCCGCGAAAAAGACAAAGGCCATGATATACGGCGATCTTATCCAAAGCAACATAGCCGTAACGGCTCTCGGTGCGGACGAGGTCGAGGTGTACGCGGCAGGGCAGAAGGCCGGCAGCATCGCTTTTGACGGACACGTGCGCGAATGCAGCTTCTATTACAGCGTCACCGCGAAAAGAGGCGTGAATTTCACGTTTTCCGTTTACCCGGCCGCAAAGATAACTATAACGGCGGGCGGGAAGACGTTCAAAGAGGGCAAGGAATATACAGCCGCCTATGACGAGACAAAGGGCGCATATTTCTATACGATCCGCGGGGCATATATGACCGCCGACACGGAGATAAGAGCCACTTCGAGATACACCGCCGAGTATGTAGGTCTTAAAAACGCGAGACCGGAAGGAAAGGGCTATACCAAGAGAGACTCCTTCCTGGCGGGGACGGATTACGTCTTCACTCTGTCAAAGGGAAGCGCCGTCATAAAGGTTGGAGCCACCGTCAAAGACGACGATACGGTTTCCGGCGGCAGGACGCTTAAAAAGGGCAGGGACTACACCGTTTCCGACGGCGTATATACGGTATTTGCAAAAGCTATAACCGATAATATCGTGATCACGGTCACATCGGACAAAGCATCGTCGAAGGGCGGCGGCAGATATTACGGCGGCGGCTATACGAGCAAGCTTGCAGGAGACGTTGAGCTTGAAATAGGAAGCGAAGTGTTCATGACGCTTGACGGCAGGAAAACGATGTATCTTGTCGTGGCCTACGGCGAGCCGGAGGACGGAAGATCCGTCTGCTTCAACAACAGCAAGATGATCAGGTCTGATTCTTCCGATGGATACGTCTGGCTTGAAATATCGGATAAGGACTATGACGAATTTGCCGAATACGCTGTTGACAGCGTAAGCCTGATGTACGAAAGAGAGATGAGAGAAAAGCTTGAAGCGGAGGAAGGATATTCCGGAGAGAAGATCGACATCCCGCCGCTTGAGGAAATACACAATCTCAACATGGATTATGAGGTCATATGCGATGTCAATGAGGACGGCAAAATTGACGGGGAGGATCTGAAGCTTATGCGCAGGATGTTCAACGGCGATTTTGAAGACTTTGACGATATCCCGATGAGGAGCTTTATCCTTGCCGACGTTGACCAGAGCAGCAGTCTTGATATGCGCGACGCGGCGATGATAAAAAAGAATTTCGACCGGGATGAGGATGAGGGAAAGTAAGATGAACAATATGAAAAAAATAATATCTATGCTCCTGGCGATCCTCATGGCGGCGGCGCTTTTTACATCGGCATATGCGGAAGAGTATACGCCGGATTACTCGGATTACGGCGCAGGCGGCTACTCGGATTACGGCGCAGGCGGCTACTCGGATGACGGTGAGGACGGCTATTCGGATGACAGTGAGGACGGCTATTCGGATAACAGTGAGGACGACTACTCGGAAGGCTGCGGCAGATTCTATGAATTTATCCTGAGCTGCGGCGGCGAATCCGCCGTCTCCGCCCAGAAGGGGGAGACGCTCACCGTTACGCTGAACATAAAATACTCCGTTGACGAGGCTGAAGCAGAAACGGCAGCGGAAGAAACGGTTGAAGCGGAGTCGGCGGACGAGGCTGATGTGACGCAGGAGAAGCCGTTGGAAGCGGAGATGACGGCGTTTCAGGATGAGATATGCTACGACGGCGAGGTTCTGGAGCTGCTGCCGGACAGCTTCACACTTGCTGATGGCGTCGAGGCGGTCGATATGCAGACCGACGAATACGGCCGCCGTATCAGAGTGAGCTATATAATCCCGGAGCCTGACAAGCCTTTTCCGCAGAATACGGAAATAATGTCCTTTGACTTCCGTGTGCTTGACGCAGTCGGCGAAGTGAGTGTGACGCAGGAGAACTATTTTGTCACGACAGATGACGGGCTTGATGTATATGACAGCGACGCAAACGACCTCGCCGTCAACACCGAGGAATATATCCCGCCGGAATGCAGCGTGGTTTTTGATACGCTTGACGGCGCGGAATATGAGGAACTGACCGTTGAGCAGGGAAGCGCCGTGCAGGAGCCTGAATCGGTTCCGGTGCGTGAGGGGTACGTCTTTGCCGGATGGTACACGGACAGCACCTGCACCGAGCCGTATGATTTCACACAGACCGTCGAGGAAAGTCTGACGCTGTACGCAAAATGGGATGAAGCGGAGAAGCCTGCCGCATCGTGGCCGGTTTATGCGGTATCCGCGCTGGCGGTCATTGCCGCGGCGGCAGCCGTGGTAATCGTCAGAAAGAAAAAAGCACATAAATAATATTGCTCAGGATCGCAGCCCGCGTCAGGGAGGCGATCCTTTTTTGTCTGCTTTTGTGAGATTTTAAAGTTTTTTGCATTATGACTATTGAATTATGTCAACAAATTTGATAGTATATGTTATTAAAATTAATAAAAGAAGAATGACGATGAAAAATAAGGATTGGAAGATACCTCTGCACCGGCCGGAGATGCCCTCCGCGCTTATCTCGGCGGGATACACGCCGCTGCTTTCGGCGGTCATGTGCCTGCGCGGGATAAAGGACAGCGCCGCCGCCTGCGAAATGCTGGACGGGGGAAGCGAATGTCTCTGCGACCCCATGCTTATCATGGGCATGGACAAAGCGCGCAGCAGGGTTCTGCAAGCAATTGAAAAGAAAGAAAAAACGGCGGTTTTCGGGGACTACGATGTGGACGGGATAACCTCCACCTGCGTAGTGACCGACTACCTGCGCTTAAAAGGGCTTGAGTGCGTGCCGTATATTCCCGACAGGAATGAGGAGGGCTACGGTCTCAACTGCGGCGCGCTTGACAAGCTCAAGGCGCAGGGCGTGAGCCTTGTCATATCCGTGGACTGCGGCATCACTGCGGCGCGGGAGACGGAGTATGCGCACGGCATCGGGCTTGATATGGTCATAACAGACCACCATGAATGTAAGGGCGTGAGCCTTCCTTATGCCGCCGCCGTTATTGACTGCAAGCAGCCGGGCGACACCTATCCGAACCCGTATCTTGCGGGAGTCGGTATGGCGCTGAAGCTGGTATGCGCCTGCGAGGGCGACAGCGAAAAAATAATAGACAGATATGCCGATCTTGTGGCGATTGGGACGGTTGCGGACATCATGCCGCTTGTGGGTGAAAACCGCTATCTTGTGCGGCGCGGGCTTAAAATGCTTGAGGAAGCGCAGAGACCCGGTATCGCGGCGATGCTGCGCGAAGCGGCGGTATCCCCCAAAAAACTGACCGCCGCCTCGATAGGATACAGTCTCGCCCCGCGCCTCAACGCCGCCGGACGGCTGGGTCACGCAGGAACTGCGGCGCGGCTGCTTATGAGCGAAAACGAGGAAGAGGCATCGCGCCTCGCCGCCGAGCTGTGCGAGCTTAACAGAAAAAGACAGTCGATAGAGACTGAAATATGGAATGAAGCGAACGCCATGCTTGAAGGCTCAAGCCCGGAGAAGCCGATCATTCTGGCAAGCGATAAATGGCATCAGGGCGTCATAGGGATCGCCGCATCAAGGATTGCCGAGCAGTATTCCCTGCCTTCGATCATGATATGCATAAACGGCGACGTAGGCAAAGGCTCTTGCAGGAGCTGCGGCGGCTTCAATATTTTTGAGGCGCTTTCCGCCTGTTCGGAGTATCTTATAGGCTTCGGCGGCCATGCGCTGGCGGCGGGGCTTAATATAAAAACCGACAAGCTTGACGATTTCAGAGCGGCAATGGCGGAGTATTTCCGCAAAAACCGCCCCGACGAACAGCCCGAGATACAGTGCGACCTGCTGATAAACGAGCCGTCGCTGCTGACGATAGACAATGTACGCTCCCTTGACCGGCTTGAGCCTTACGGGAACATGAACCCGAAGCCCGTTATGTGTATGTACGGGGTGATGCTTGAGAGCATGACCGCCGTGGGCAGCGGCAAGCATCTGAAAATGAGGGTGACGCTTGCAGGCACGCCTTTTGAGTGCATCTTTTTCTCCCATACGGCAAAGGAGCTTGGCATACATGAGGGCGAATATATAGACATAGCCTTCACTCCCCAGATAAACGAGTTTCGCGGTCATATCTCCGTGCAGCTGCTCATTTCAGCGGCAGCGCCGCATAACGGGGAAATGCTTTGCCGCGCCATTGTTGACGGAGACAGGGAAGCGCTGTATGCCGCATGGCGCTTCTGCCCGGAGCGGGAAGATTTTGTGAGAGTGTGGAGAATGATCAGTAGGGGAAGCTGCGCGGGCAATAACCTGACGGAGATCATCGCGCAGACGCCCGACGGGATGCTGCCGGAAAAATACTGTTTGTGCCTTGAGACATTCCGCGAGGTCGGACTGCTCAAAAACGCAGACGGCGGAATATACGGCGCGGGCAGAGCCGAAATAGACGGAAAGGCAGACCTTGATGCGACATATGTCGAACAGACACTGCGCTCATATCGGAAGGAGTGCGCGGTATGAGTGAAAAAACGATTGCGGACATAGATAAGTTTGACGCCGACGCCCAGTTTGAGTTTCTGCTGGATAAGATACAGAAAACCGGTCACAACATGGATTTAGGGCGTATCCGTGCAGCATATGATACAGCGCGGATAGCCCATTCCGGTCAGAAGCGCAAGGACGGAACGCCGTATGTTACCCATTGCATAGCGGCGGCGGACATATCCGTCGATATGGGGCTTGACGAGGATTCGATCGTCGCGGCGCTGCTGCACGACGTTCTTGAGGACACGCCGCTGACCCACGCGGATATCGCGCATCAGTTCGGCGAGGCGGTCGCAGATATCGTCGAGGGCGTCACAAAGCTGACGCGTGTGCAGTACACCAGCAAGGAAGACGAGCAGATGGAAAATCTGCGCAAAATGCTGCTGGCGATGGCGAAGGACATCCGAGTCATACTGATAAAAATAGCCGACAGGCTCCACAATATGCGGACAATGGAATACCAGACTCCGGAAAAGCAGCGGCAGAAGTCGCTTGAAACGATGGAGATATATGCGCCCATTGCGCACCGTCTTGGAATGCAGCGGTCAAAGTGGGAGCTTGAGGATCTATCGCTGAAATATCTCGACCCGACGGGCTACAAGGAAATAACGGATATACTCAAAGAGAAGATGCCGATGCTGGAGAGCTTCATGGGAGCCATGAAGGAGAAGATTCAGGCGCGCATTGAAAAAGAAGGCATCGAGTGTGCGATTTATTATCGTATCAAGCATGTTTACAGTATTTACCGCAAAATGTACAGTCAGAATCTGAACATGAACGGCATCTTTGATCTCTGCGCTTTCCGCGTCATAGTGGACACGATACCGGACTGCTACAATGTGCTGGGTATAATCCACGAAATGTTCAAGCCCGTACCCGGAAAGTTCAAGGATTATATTTCCACCCCAAAGCCGAATATGTACCAGTCGTTGCATACGACTGTTATAGGGGCGGAGGGCATACCCTTCGAGGTGCAGATACGGACATGGGAGATGCACCACACCGCCGAATACGGCGTCGCCGCGCATTGGAAGTATAAAATGGACGACGGCGGACAGGCCGTCAAATCCGGGGACGAGGACAAATTCGCGTGGATACGCCGCCTTCTTGAAAGCCAGCAGGACAGTGACGCCACGGACTTTTTCCATAATCTCAAAATTGATATGTTTTCCGACGAGGTTTTCGTCTTTTCACCGAAAGGAGATGTTATAAATCTTCCCGCGGGTGCAACGCCGATCGACTTTGCGTACAGCATCCATTCGGACGTCGGAAACCACATGGTGGGCGCGACGGTGAACGGACGCATCGTCACTTACGATCATGCGCTGCAAAACGGCGATATCGTCGAGATACGCACATCAAAATCAGCGCCCGGCCCCAGCCGCGATTGGCTGACAATGGCAAAGAGCGGCTCTGCCCGAACCAAGATAAAGCAGTGGTTCAAGAAGGAGCGTCGGGAGGAGAATATTATCCGCGGCCGCTCCATGCTTGAGGATGAGCTGAAGCATAACGGATATACGCTTGAAGAGGGTACGGCGGAGGAGATCGCGTCGCCGATAATGAAGCGGCTGTCGCTGTCAAGTCTTGACGAGCTGTATGCGGCTATCGGCTACGGCGGCGTTACCGCAACGAGAGTCGCCAACAGGATGCGCGACGAGCTTGTCCGTGCCAGCAAGAGCGAGAAGGACAAGAAGACCGTTATTGACAAGATCAATCAGGCGGCTGAGCGGCGCGAGCAGAACGCGGTAAAGCAGGGCAAGGCGGTTCACGGCATACTTGTCGAGGGGATCAGCAACTGCCTTGTCAAATTCTCCCGCTGCTGCACACCTGTGCCGGGGGACGATATTGTGGGCTTCATAACACGCGGACAGGGCGTTTCCATACACCGCACGGACTGCGAAAACTATCTCAAGCGCCGTCTTGACCCCGAAAACGAGGGCAGGTGGGTGAACGTAAGCTGGGCGGAGGAGATCAGCGACACCTATGTCAGCACGCTCAATCTCACGGCGAAGAACCGCGGCGGGCTTGTCATGGATATTGCCGTTGTGCTCAACACGCTCAACGCGAAGGTGCGCACACTTACGGCGCGTGAGCTTGTCGGCGGGCTTGCCCTTGCGAGCGTTACGCTTGAGGTGAAAAACAGCGGAGAGCTTAAATATATAATCTCCCGCCTCTCCACCATACCCGGCGTTACACAGGTGACGAGAAACGGAAACTGAATCCGGCTTCTGTGTTCCGGAAAAATTATATTATTAATAGGAAGAATCGAAAAGGAAAAAATTAAATGAGAGCGGTATTGACACGTGTGCGTTCTGCCTCGGTAGAGATAGATGGCAGAATAAAAGGACAGATAGGGAAGGGCTTTCTGGTGCTTCTGGGAGTGCATGAAAGCGACGGTGAAAAGGAAGCGGAGAAGATAGCGGACAAGATCTGCGGACTTAGGATATTCGGGGACGAAAACGGCAAAATGAACGTCAATCCCATGGACGCGGGCGCGGCGTCGATACTGCTTATAAGCCAGTTCACGCTTTTTGCCGACTGCAAATCAAGACGTCCCGGCTTTTCCAAGGCGGCAAGACCGGAAAAGGCGATACCGCTTTATGAAAAGGTGATAGCGCTCTGCCGCGAAAAGGGCTTTGAGGTGCAGACGGGTGAGTTCGGCGCGGACATGCTTGTCGCATCGGAAAACGACGGCCCGCTTACGATCCTGCTGGACACCAACGAACTGTGATAAATTGCTCAGAAATATATAAGGAGAAAACGTATGCTTATTAAAACACTGCCGGTCGGACAGCTTGAAACGAACTGCTATGTAGTGACAAACGAGTCTACGCTTGAGTGCGTCGTGATCGACCCGGGCGATGAGAGCAACACCATTCTTGATTATATCGAATCCAACCACCTCAAGTGTACGGCGATAATGATAACCCACGGCCATTATGACCATACCGGTGCGGCCGATGCGGTTGCCGAGGAGACCGGAGCGACCGTTTACATGAACAGCCGCGACGATGCGCGGGTCATTGAGTCGAGGCAGCTGCCCTACCGGCTTCCCGATAACGGCATAAACTATGACGACGGCGATATCATAGACACGGCGGGGCTTCGCTTTGAGATAATCGCAACGCCCGGCCATACTCCCGGCGGCGTGACGATAAAATGCGAGGACTGCCTTTTCACCGGCGATACCCTTTTCCGCGGCAGTCTCGGCAGAACCGACCTTGACGGCGGGGATATGGACAAGGAGCTTGCCTCCCTCAAAAAGCTGTGTTCTCTTGAGGGCGATTACGAGGTATACCCCGGACACATGGGCAGCACCACTCTCCAGCGCGAGAGAAGCTTCAACTACTATTGCCGCATGGCGATGAGCATGTGACGCGCCGCGCAATAAAATTACCGGCAGCGGGAACATTTCCGAATTTACGGCAGTCATAATTCTGACTGCCTCAGAAAAAGAGGTAAAACCATGAAACAGCCTACTCTGGTCATCCTTGCCGCAGGCATGGGCAGCCGCTTCGGCGGACTCAAGCAGATCACCGCGGTTGACGCTTACGGCCACGCGATAATCGACTTTTCCATGTACGACGCCTACCGTGCGGGCTTCCGCAAGGTGGCATTCGTGATCAAGCACGAGATAGAAGCGGACTTCAGACGCTATGTCGGGGAGCGTGCGGAAAAGCATTTTGATGTAAAATACGTTTTCCAGCAGACCGATATGCTTCCCGCGGGCTATGCGCTTCCGGAGGGCAGGGTGAAGCCGTGGGGAACGGCGCATGCGGTACTCTGCGCCAAGGACGCGGTTGACGGTCCGTTCGCCGTTATCAATGCCGACGATTTCTACGGCCCTACCGCCTACTCCGCACTCTATGACTATCTTGTCTCCGACCACCCCGGGACGGAACACGCCATGGTGGCGTATCTTCTCCGGAATACCGTCACGGAAAACGGCTCTGTTGCACGCGGGATATGCGATGTCGAGAACGGCTTTCTCCGCGACGTTGTGGAGCGCACAAAGATATTCAAGCGCGGCGCGGACGCGGAATACACCGAGGACGGCGAGACGTTTGTGCCGATTTCCGGCGAGACACCCGTTTCCATGAATTTCTGGGGCTTCAACGAGGGCTTTATGGAGCAGCTTGAGAAGCGCTTTCCGCTGTGGCTTGATAAAAACCTGCCGGTCAATCCCCTCAAGGCGGAATACTTTCTGCCGTTTGTCGCCGACGCGATGATAAAGGAGGGCGAGGGCAAGGTGAAGGTGCTCAACTGCCATGAAACATGGCACGGCATTACATACAAGGAAGATATGGACAGCGTTGTAAGCTCCATTGCGAAAATGAGAAGCGAGGGAGTTTATCCCGAAACGCTTCTTGATTGATGGGAGGGAAAGGCAAAATGAAGATTCTTGTAACGGGCGGCGCGGGATATATCGGCAGCCATACCTGCGTTGAGCTGCTCAACAAGGGAATGGATGTCGTCGTGATAGACAACCTCGTCAATTCCAACGCGAAATCCCTTGAAAGGGTGCAGCAGATAACCGGAAAGAAGCTTGATTTTTATCAGAAGGACGTGCGCGAACGCGCCGCACTCGACGAGATATTTGAAAAGCACGACATAAACTGCGTCATACACTTTGCGGGGCTGAAGGCCGTCGGCGAATCGGTCAGGATGCCGCTTGAGTATTATGACAACAACCTGTTCTCCACCGTGACGCTGTGCGAGGCAATGCGCGATCACAACGTGAAGAACATCGTCTTCTCCTCCTCCGCAACGGTCTATTCAAGCGACAACGACGTTCCCTTCAGCGAGAGCAGCCGCACCGGAATGTGTACGAACCCTTACGGCTGGACAAAGTACATGAACGAGCAGATACTCCGCGACACGTCGAAAGCGATAGACGACTGGTCGGTCGTGCTGCTGCGCTATTTCAATCCCATCGGCGCGCATCCGAGCGGGCTTATCGGCGAGGACCCGAGAGGGATACCCAATAACCTCATGCCGTACATTTCTCAGGTCGCCGTCGGCAGGCGGGATCATCTCAGCGTCTTCGGCAATGACTACGATACCCACGACGGCACGGGCGTGCGCGATTATATCCACGTTGTCGATCTTGCACGCGGCCATGTTGCGGCGATAGAGTATATGCAGAGCCACAGAGGGGAGAGCGTTTTCAACCTCGGCACGGGCGTAGGATACAGCGTGCTGGATATGGTAAAGGCGTTTGAGCGCGTTACCGGACGCAAGATCCCCTATGAGATAGTCGCCCGCCGCCCCGGGGACATCGCAACGGTCTACGCAAGCCCCGACAAGAGCGCGGAGCTTCTTGGCTGGAAAGCGCAGTATGATCTGGACGATATGTGCCGCGACACGTGGAAATGGCAGTCCGAGAACCCGATGGGTTATGCAGGATAAGGCGCCGATAAAAATATTTACATAATTTTTTGTAAAAACTTGTAATTACCTATTGCAATTTGAGTTTCTTTGTAGTAATATTGTAACCAATCATGGAAGACCTGTCCGCACCCGCTTTTTTGCGGGAGGACACAGAGGTCAGAATACATATAGCTTCAACGGGAACGCCGTTTCCGCTGAAAAAGTATCAGTTAATAATTTCGGTCCGATAAGGACCGGTTAGGGGGAGCAAAAACATGAAAAAACGGCTCATCAGTCTTTTTATGGCAGTTGTCATGCTGATGTCTCTGTGCACCGTGTTGGGCACGAGCGCATCTGCGGCGGCAAATGTCACGACGGTGACCCTGGCAAAGGGGCAGACTGTTCTCAGCCTTTGCCAAAGCCTGGGTGTGGATTTCTACACCTATAAAAATCTGATCATGAACCTCAACGGGTTTACCAGCGAGGGGCAGTTCAGTAAGCTGGCAGTAGGACAGCAGATAGTCCTTCCTGCAAATGCCGCCGCCGCGGCGACGCTTGCCGGAAGCACAACGGCAGGCTCCACGACGACTATCGGCTCCACAACGACTGCCGGTACGACGCCTGCGACCATTCCCGCAGCAGGGACAAGCACCGGCACTCTGACCACCGGACAGGCAAGAGCCATTCCGGCGGGCGACCGCGTAGGCTACTATCTGGTATACTACACCATCCAGCGCGGCGAGACTATTCAGGGCATATACTCCAACTGGGGTCTGAGCTACAAGACCTTTGACAATCAGATCAAGAAGCTCAACAATATCTCCAGCTACAACAGCATTGCCGCCGGAAAGACAATGATCCTGCCCACCACCAACCCCGGCGTTGCAAATTCCTCTTACTACACCGTCATGGCTCATATCATGAAGAGCGGCGAGAGCGCGTATGATATCATCTGCTCTCAGTACGGCATGAACTTCTCCGCCAACCAGAAGATGATCCTTGCGCTGAACAACACAAGCGATCTTTCAAAAATCTGGGCGGGCGCCGCGCTGTACATTCCCGTTTCCGGTCTTGTCAGCACAAGCACCTCCGTCACGCCCGGTACCGGAAGCTCATCCAACACCAATACCTCCGCGACCGTTTCCACCGGCGGCGTATATAACCTTGTAAGCCAGAGCGCGGTAAACGGCAGCTTTGATATGCAGGTTGACGGCAAGAGCGTCACCACCGCCGCGGCGGGAAAGACCGTCAAGGTCATTCCCTCGGCAAACATCGGCTATGCCGTTGACACCATCAAGGTCGTCAAGGTCGGCGATGCTTCCACAGTCGTAGGCGTGAGCGACGGCTATTTCACCATGCCGGCGTACTCCGTTGTCGTCTCCGTGACCTTCAAGACCGCGAAGGCATACAAAATCACCGTTGACAGCGTTTCCAACGGCAGCGCCGCTGCGCTTGTCAACAGCCTCAAGGTAACTCAGGGCTATGTCGGCAGCACCGTCACCGTGAAGACCATTCCGGCGACCGGCTTCATGCTCGACCATATCCGCGTTACATACAACAACTATAAAGACAGCGTTGCCGTTTACAACAACACCTTTGTAATGCCTGACTGCGACGTCACCATCACGGCGACATTTACCAAGGATCCCGATTATGACCCGTCCCGCGGTCACTCGATTTACACCAACGTCACCAACGGCACGATAGAAACCTATATCGGCAATACCAAGACCGAGTTTGCAAATACGGGCGACAGAGTAACTATCGACGTAAAGCCCGAAACAAACTATACTCTTGAATCCCTCGTCGTCTATTACGACAACTTCAAGAAGACCGCCGAGGTCGATAAGAACACCTTTACCATGCCTGACGGTCCTGTAACGATCGTTGCGACCATCAAGGCGACAGCCTCTGCGGCGTTCACTATCACCAAGGTCGATACCGCAAACGGCAAGTTCGCCGTATACGCGGACGACACCGAAGTGACCGAGGCAAAGGTAGGCACCAAGCTTACCGTCAAGGGTACGCCCAAATCCGGCGCTTATTGGTATCTTGTAAATGTTACCAAGACCGGCGATCCCAGCATCAGCGTACCCGTGACCTTCAACGAGGCGAACGGCACATCCACATTTACCATGCCTGACTTCCCGATCTCCGTGAGAGCCAGATTCTATCTGTATCACAGGGTCATTCTGGACGCGTCCAACGGCAGCCGCGGTTACTTTGCCGTTGCTGCGGGCAACTACAAGGTAGACAAGTGCGCCTGCGGCGTTGAGCTGAGCGTCAATATCTGGGGCGTAAAAGCGGGATATGCTGCGACCAGCGTTATCCTCACCTATGCCGACGGCAGCTCCCACACGCTTGACGGCGCGAAGTTCATCATGCCCGACTGCGACGTAAAGGTCAATGTCGTGTTCACCGAGCAGCAGACCATAGTCGCGCACTCCGCAACGGTTGACGGCAAATACGGTCAGTTCGGCAACACCTACACCGTCGGCGGCAAGACGCTCAACGGCAACAAGGCCGCGACCGCCGAAGTCAAAGTCGGCGCAGGCAGGAACGTCGTTGTAAATACCAACCCCGCGTTCGGCTATGAAGTCGAAAAGATCACAATTTCTTATACCGACAAGAACGGCAATGCAGTAACGGGCTTTGAGGTCACCCAGAACCCCGTGACCGAGAAATACCAGTTCGAGATGCCGGAGCTTAAGGCAGGCACCAAGCTTGATCTCTATGTAAGCTTCAAGCCGATAAAGACATACGCCATCACTCTCGATTACAGAGCCGGTTACTCCGACGGCGTTACCAACCTTGACCACAAGAAGGGTACCTTTGCCGTGACGACATTTACGCACTCCGCGTATGTTGACCATGCAAAGAAGGATCAGAAGATCCAGATCCATGCATATCCCGCCTCCGGCTATGCCGTAGACGCGGCAAATATCCAGGTAATCAACGTCGCAACAGGCACAAACGTTGAGATCAACAGAAACGACTACACCTTTATCATGCCGGATTCGGATGTACAGGTCATCGTTCCCTTTGTTGAGACCGCGCACTCCATCGAGCTTCTCCGCGCCAACAACGGAACCGACGGACTGCCCAAGGGCGTTCTCAGCGTCATTGTAAACGGCGTTGAGTATAGAGACGAAGACCTTATGTCGGATACCACCGTCAGGATCAAGTTCCCGATAGGCACTCTTGTAACGGTCGTCAACAGCTCCAGAAGCGGCTACGTACTCAACAGCGAGCAGCCCATAGTCATAAACAGAAAAGTTGACGGTACTCTTGTAAAGTACAACACCATCGACGGCGATCACTTCTCGTTTGAGATGCCCAACAGCAACGTTATCATCAGCGCACAGTATAACGACGAAATGGTTGCTATCAACGCGATTCCCTCTGACCACGGTACTTATAAGACGCCTCTCCAGGTCGCATGGAACGGCAGCTTTTCCATTACCGATATCGTTCCCGAGCAGGGCTACGAGCTTGACAAGATACTCGTCACCTACACCGGACACGACGGAACAAAGCACGAGAAGGAAGTGCTTAACGGCACTCTGGTCGATCTGAGCAAGGAAACCGGTATGCTGCTCAGCGACATCAATGTTGAAGTTATCTTCAAGCCCGCAGTCAACCCCATGACCATCAAGTACATCTTTGACGATGCACCCGATGCACAGTCCAACTACAAGGTTGACCTGATCGTTGACGGCAAGAACGTTGAAGGACTTGAAAGAGGCACGGGTCTCCCGGCTCTCGGAACTCTCGAGGACTATGCTGACCACCTCAACAAGTTTAAGGACAATGACACCGCAAACGGACTCAGCGGCTACGGCATCCAGACCGGCAAGACCGTCGTCATCAAGCGCAACGAGTCCAAGCTTGACCAGAACTTCCGTATAGTCAACATCTGGGTAATGAGCGGCTCCGGCGATACCGCCGTTGCGATCAAGCCCGATTTCTCCAACAATCAGTATTACTTCACCATGCCTTATGTGGGCAGCGGCGACAACAAGGATCTTACCCTCTATATCGAATACGGTAAATACACCGCAGATGCCTTTAACCTCAGCGCATACAAGGCGGGCGGTGAAGGCGAGATCAGCGGCTGGCAGTTCTACGTTGACGGCACTCCCAGCAACAGCGCAACTGTGACCGCAGGCAAGATAAAGTTTGAGATTACCGTTCCCGAGCATTGCGAGATTCCGCTTGACGATTATGGCGAGGCATATGTTGATGTCAGATACACCGACAGCGACGGTGCGGCTACCAATTATACCTTTGTACTTGCGCCCGCAGGAGACGGAAAGTGGTATGCCGAATTTAAAAATCCGGTCAAGTCCATGCCTCAGGGCAGCATCGTCTCCGTTGAGTACAAGGTTGAACGCAAGGGCTATAGAGCAGGCAAGGACGTCAAGGATCTTACCGAAGCTGGTCTTGGAACCGATTCCGTCGGAACCGCGGTCTATACGGTAGACGGCGTTAAGATAGAGGATCCCGCCAAAATAAAGTGGGGCAAGACCGTTACCGTTAAGGTCGAACCGAACGAAACAGGCAAGGTTGTCGAAAACGTGAAGGTTTACCGTACGACCGACGCCGGCGGAAACACGCTTGGAACGCTTGAAGAGATCAGCGCAAGCAGAGCGAACGACGGTACATATCAGTTCGTAATGCCTCAGGGCGATGTTGAAATCGGCGTCTCGTTCAAGACCGTTTCGACTACAGTCAGATATGAGGGCAATGCGAATATCCATGCGATAATCGAAGTCAGCGGTATCAAGTACACCGACCTTGCTGCTGTCGAGGCCGGACAGAATGTTAAGTTCACATTCGATTACCCCGCAAACTACAGTGTAGGAGAAGTAAAGATAAACGGTAATTCCATTTTGCCGGATTCAAACGGTGTATATGGGTTTGATATGAAGGATTACAACGTAGTCATCACGGCTGAAATCACCGAAAAGACCTACAAGATGAAGGTTGTTCCCGACGCGACGGGTCTGTCCGACGTGAAGTACACGGTAACTTCCTCCATTGGAACCGATGCATCAGCAGACGGTACACATGAATTTGACGGTACACATGAATTTGATGTATGCTATGGCGAAGGCTTCATAATCAAGCCCGCCAATGTTACGGGAGGGGTCGTCTTCAAGATAAAGAGCTGCCTTGTAACTTACAGAGACATCAACGGCAATGCGGTTACCGAACCTGTTGCGATAACCGAAAAAGGCGAGGCAGGCTTCCAGATCAACTCTATCCCCAGAGGTGCGGACGTTGCCGATATAATCACCGTAGCTCCCGTGTTCTACAAGGATGCAAAGGCGACTTACAAAATCATCTACGCACCCACCATTGAAGAGCTGTACAAGATGTCCTACGCGGTGCTTGATTCCGAAAATGTCGTTGCGGGTGCAACCGTCCTTGTTAAGATGAACTTCAAATGGTACATCAACATGAACAAGGATATCCTTGCAAATAATGTCCGTCTGACGACCACTTATAACGGAACCGATCAGCCCGTTGCGATAAGCAACATCAACATAGGTACACCTTCCGGCGATAGTCAGTACTTCACCTGCACCTTCACCTTCAAGATGCCCGACGGCGACGTGACCGTAAAAGTTGATCCCTCCGGATTTACCAATAAGACCAAGGTTGCTGTTTCAGGTGCGGCCGTGTACAAATACGACTACATCAGCTTCACGTCGGCCAGCAGCGATCTGGATATGGGTGGTGAATACTACGTCAAGCTTGATGACAGCGCGGTTGTTACCGCCGGCAAGACCCCCTATGTAACACTCACCTACAAGAAGGAAGATAGCACGGAGATCAGCTACTCTAAGAAAATTGAATCCACGATCACCGATCCTTCCGGCATCTACGGTGCATTCATTCTTGACCGCAGCAACGGTGACGGCGGCGATATAAGCCTGATCCCGCTGGGTGCAAAGTTCACGGTTTCCGTGTCGTACTCGGACTACTAATCAAACCAGATTCCGTCTTTAACCGGCAATCCCCCTGCCGGAAAGACATTAGCCCCTCTGCTATTAAGCAGAGGGGCTTTTTCAAATTGGCAAAGAACCTCAATGAGTTTCTTTACCAAAAAGACTTTATGTCAATAGTTGGGGTAGAGCAAAATAAAGAAAGGCTCAGGACGCGGCGGTTTCACGGTAGGTGGCGGGGGTCATGTTGTAGTACGATTTGAAAACGGTGAAAAAGTATTGCGGCGTTGCAAAGCCCACCGCCTGCGCTATGCCTATTACCGGCATATTGGTAGAGCGCAGCAGCTCGCAGGAGCGGTCAAGACGGTACTGGGTGATGTACTTCTGGAGCGGGGTATCGTCATAGCGCTTGAAAATATCGCAAAGGTAATTGACCGATACGCCCTCATATTCCGCAATGTACGCGGCGGAGAGATTTATATCAAAAAAATTATCCTCCACGAATTTTTTTACCCTGTTTACCATGTCTATCTCCTCCTGCTCCCTGTGCTTAAGGCTCAGCTCGGAGACGCGCATGAAAAGCGCGGCAAAGAGGGCTTTCAGATCGTCAAGGCAGGAAAAGGATTCGGAGCTTATGTCGTAATATGTGCCGCTGTCAATGTCGCTCCTGACAAAATCGCCCATTGCGGCGACTGCGCAGTACAGCTGCCGGAAATGCGCATGGAGCGCGGCGGGGAGAGAGCTGGGGGCAAGTGCGGCGATGAACTCATTGAGCAGCTGCATTGCCTTGTCGGTGTTGCCGGCACCGACAGCCGCCGCGATCCGGTTTTCAAGGCGGGCGGGATACTTGCTCTCCTCTCTGCCGTCGAGTACATCCACCGTGTAAGCATCCTTTTCCGGCAGGAAGAAACGCAGGGAATATACGTCGTCAAGCCGTGCGTATCCGTCGTGCAGAGCGTGGAAATCAACGCCGCTTTCGTATGCGCAGAACGATGAGACACGGCTTACCTCCCTGACAATGCGGTAAAATGTCTCCGCGTCGGACTGGACAAGCGCAATGTGCCGGTCGGCTATGGGGATGCACTCATGCGCCGTACCGTAGAAAAGATTTTCCGTATCGTCTGCCGGAACGACGGAGCAGAAGAGAAGCATATGCGTCGGCGCGGCTGGGTCGAGGGTTATGTCCCTTGCGCGGAGCGTTTCCGCGGTGCAGCCGTCGCTGCCGAAAAGGACAAGCTTTTTCAGAAACTCACTGCGTATTATCGCGGAATAGTTTTTAAGCTCCGAGGAGGCGTGGGAAATCGCCTGACCGACGGTGGAGATGTGCGTAGGAAGCGTTTCAAGAAGCGTTTCCAGAGGCTCGTACAGCTTTTTGAAAAGGTAAATGAATATTCCGGCGGATATGACCGCCATAAAGCCCGTGAGGATAATGAGGTTCCGTCTCAGCGAAAGCGCCGCACTCAGACATTCGGCATATTTAACCACGCGCACGAACCGCCAGCCGAGCTGTGCGTTTTTCGCCCCGAACATGATGCACTTTTCTCCGCCTATATCCTTTATTATATAGTCTTCATTTCCGGAAAAAAGCCTGTCGGACAGCGTTCCGTCCTCTTCAAGCAGACCGGCTGTGGCGGGGTAGCCCGGGAAGGGCAGCCCGTTGGGGAGAAAGAGAAAGGTTCTGTCAAGCCCGAACACCGAGGAGATGAACTGCTCCATCCATGAAAGCGAGACGTTTATCATCATGACGCCCGATTCGGCGGACTGCTCATAGAACGGGAAGGAGACAACGGCCGCCTCGTGTCCGCCCGTGTTTATGCTGCGGAACACCGGCGTCAGACCGGTCGGGTTTTTCAGCATCTCCGCGGCCTGCCTGTCGAAGAAAGTATCCGCCGGGGCGGCGCCGCGTGTCAGGTCGGAGTCGAGCGTACAGTATATGTAGTCGAGTGCGGGGGCGTAAATATATATTGAATGGATATAGTCCGTAGAGGAAGCGTCGTCTCTCAGCACGCGCATACTCTCGATATAATTGCTGTTGGATATGTCGCTGTCGGTGCGCAGACGCTTTATCGCACGCGAGTTGAATATGTTGATGCCGTAGCTCCTCACCATCTTGTAAAACTGCTGTACGAAGATATCCGCCTGAGAGCTGAGGTTCTGGTTTTGTGCGGAGAGTGAATTGAGCGTGGCGGTGCGCGTGGCGTAGTACGTATATGAAGACAGCACCAGCAGGAAAGAGATAAACAGAGCAAAGATAGCGGAAAAAGTCCTGACGATAGTTTTCTTTCTGGCGGCTGCATTCTGCATGGCAAATTCTCCTTGTCGGCTGGTAATGCAATTATAATAACCCGGTGCTTGTGAAAAAGCAACAAAAGAAAACAGTACAAAATGTCATTTTAGTAAAATAATAGTCAAAAACGCTTTTTTGGACTGTACAGGAGCGGGATAATTTGATTAAATTCTGTCAAGCTCGAAGAGCAAAAAATTATTTGGAGGAAAGACATGAAAAAGTTTCTGGCAATCGTTCTGGCTCTTGTTATGGTATTTGCTCTGTCCGCAACTGCTTTTGCAGACGGCGAATCCGGCACCGTGATGCTCTATGCTACTCTCAAAGAGAAGCAGCTCACCGCTATCAAGGAAGCCTTCACCGCGAAATACCCCAATGTCACCTTTGACTACTACGCCGCAGGCGCAGGCACCGTTATGACCAAGATCGCTACCGAGCAGCAGTCCGGCTCCATCGGCTGCGATGTTGTATGGGTCGGCGAACCCACCAACATCATGACCCTGAAGGATCAGGGCATCCTGATGCCTTATGAGTCTCCCGAGGCTTCCCACATCCCCGAAGCCTATAAGGATTCCGACAATATGTATATCGGCGCACGTCTGGTCGTCATGGGCATTGCGTACAACACCGCACTGGTAGACGCTGACCATGTTCCCACCAAGTGGGAAGACCTGCTTGACCCCTATTTCTATGATCAGATAATGCTCACCGACGCTGTCGAGTCCGGCACCATGGCATATGCTCTCGGCGCACTCGTTCAGAACGAGAAGTACGGCTGGGATTACTTTGAAGGCCTCAAGGAGCAGGGCGCTGTTCTCAACGCTTCCTCTACCGGCACTCATAACGACGTCGCCGCAGGCGGCTACATGGCGACCATCGGCGTTGACTATGTTACCCAGACCCTGACCAACTCCGGCTCTCCCATCGAGTTCGTATACCCCGAAGAGTACGCCGTTGTCATCTCCGGCCCCATGGCTATCATTAAGGGCACCAAGAACGAAGCGGCCGCAAAGCTGTTCTATGACTGGGTCATTTCCGAAGAAGGCCAGAAGGTTCTTGCGGATGCAAACGCAACTCCTATCCGTGACGACGTTGTCCGTGAAGGCTCCAAGTCCGTTTCCGAGATCAACGCAATGGAAGGCATAGACAACATTCTCATGCAGCAGGAGACTGACGCTTACTTCGATAAGTTCGACGAACTGTTCAAGTAATCATACGATGACCGGCGCCGGATACTTTATCCGGCACCGGCGTGAAATGCCATTTATTGAGCAGTAATGTTCACCGTTACTGCTCATAATTTTTAAGAGGAGGAAATCCATGGCCGGTGTTCGTTTTGAACATATCACCTGCAAATACGGCAGCAAGGTGGTATTGAACGACTATTCTCTTGAAATAAAAGAGAGCGAGATTATGGGTATTGTCGGGCCGTCCGGCTGCGGCAAAACTACACTTATGCGCGCCCTGTGCGGCTTTATGAAGCCGGAGACGGGCGAAATTTATGTGGATGACAAGCTGGTTTTCAGCGCATCCAAGCACGTCAATATTGCTCCTGAGGAGCGCCGCATCGGCGTCGTCTTTCAGGATTACGCGGTGTGGCCGCATATGTCCGTCTGGGACAACGTGTGCTACCCGATGAAAAAACGCAAGCTGCCCAAGGATGAGATCAGCAAGCGCGCCGCGCACGCCCTTGAGCAGGTGCATATGACAGGCTACGAAAAGCATCTGCCTTCCCAGCTGTCCGGCGGTCAGCAGCAGCGCGTTGCCATCGCCCGTGCGCTTGTCTCTTCCGAAAAGCTCATTGTGCTTGACGAGCCTATCACCAACCTCGACGCAAAGCTGCGCGAGGAGATGATCATTGAGATACAGAAAATTCAGCGTGAGATCGGCACGACCATTATATACATAACCCACGACCAGGAAGCGGCGCTCAGACTGTGCGACGAGATCGCGGTCATGGCTCCCGACGGTCATATCTGCCAGCTCGGCGTGGACGAGGACATCATAAGACGCCCCGCCGACCGCTTTGTCTTCACGTTTATCGGCGTTTCCAACTTTATCCCCGTAACGGTAAAAAACGGCGAAGCCGTCGCGGACAATTCTCTTGTCCTCGGCAAATGCGAGGGGCATGAGGACGGAGAGAAGCTGGACATGGGCGTTCGTCCCATGGATATTATTTTTGACGAGGACAGCCCCGTCAAGGTGAAGATCAAGTCCGTCACCTTCCTCGGCAATCAGTACGACTACTTTGCCGACTTCAACGGGCAGGAGCTTCGCATCGAAAACAATGCGCTGGACGCTCTCAGCCACCGCGTCTATGATGAAGGGGAAACCGTCGGCATACGCTGTCTGAATGCCCGCTTCTACCCCAGAGAGGAGAGAACAGTAAATGAGTAAATATGCAAAAGCCGGCAATAAGGACATGGCGGCGCTTGAAGGAAAGAAGTTCGGTCTTGACCGCTTCCTTACTATCCTGTGCTTTGTCATCCTTTTTGTCATAGTTCTTGTTCCCGTTGTCATGATCTTCTATGTCACCTTCTTTAATGACGGGCATTTTGACCTCTCCATGATCAAAAAAGTCATTATCGACGTTGATAATGTCGGCGCGATGTGGAACACCATCAAGGTTGCGGCCGGTGCAACGATCATCGGTACGCTTATGGGTCTGTTCTTCGCGTGGCTGCTCGGCAGAAGCGACATCCCCACCAAGGGACTTATGAAGGCAATGTTCACCATTCCTTATATGTTCCCGCCGTTCTTCGGCGCAATGGCATGGGATCTTATGCTCAATTCCCGCCGCGGCTATATCAACAAGTGGATATTCCAGACCTTCGGCATAAAAAGTCTTTTCAATATCAACTCCATCGGCGGCATTATCTTTGTTGAATGCTGCTACTATTTCCCGTTCGTTTATATGCAGGTGGTCAACGCGCTTGAGCGTATGGATCCCACTCTGGAGGAATCCGCCCGTATAGCCGGCGCCGGACAGTGGCACGTTATCCGCAAGATAACCATTCCCCTTGTCACCCCCGCCATTTCCGCAGGCGCCCTGCTGATACTCACATCCTCCCTTGCGCACTTCGGCGTACCCTCCATGCTCGGCTTTTCCAATAATATCTACACTCTGCCGACAAGAATTTATCAGCTCTTCTACCGTGCGACCGGCAGCTTTGACGGCATCCGTGAAGGCTCCGCCCTGTCCATCCTGCTGATACTTGTCGTTGTGCTTGCGCTTCTTCTTCAGAAGTACATCCTTCGTGCGGGAAGCTATGATATCATCAAGGGAAAATCCACACGCCCCATGCTCATAAAGCTCCGCGGCGCAAAGGTACCCCTGCTGATAATTTCCTACATCAGCCTTTTCGTCATCGTTATCATGCCTCTCGCCATGATAATCCTCGTCGGCTTCCTCAAGGCCTACGGTCTGCCCCTTGCCTTTGAGAACTTTACACTTGACAATTACAAGGATGTTCTCTTTAATAATACCATGGTCATTGATTCCATAAAGAACTCCATCTTCCTTGCCTTCTCCGCCGGTATAATCTGTATGTTCCTCGGCGTTATGGTGGCGTATGTCATCGTCAAGATCAAGCCCAGAGGAAGCATGCTGCTTGAGCTGCTCAGTCTCCTGCCCTATGCTATCCCCGGTATCGTCATGGCGATCGGCGTTATCCTCACATGGTCCGGCCGCTTCGGCGTCAACCTCTATAACACCATCTGGATAATACTCGTGGCATATCTGGCGCGTTACCTGTCCTTCTCCATGAAGAGCGCTTCGGCATCGCTCCAGCAGGTGCATCCGTCGCTTGAAGAGGCGTCCCGCTCCTGCGGCGCGTCCCATTTCGAGTCGCTGAAGGATATTACCATTCCTCTTATCCGTCCCGCAATGGTTTCCGGCTTCTTCCTTATCTTCCTGCCCGCCATGAGAGAGCTGACGACCTCCGTTCTGCTCTATGGCCCGTATACCCGCACCCTTGGTGTTGCAATATTCTCCCTGCGCAATGACGGCTATATTACTACCGCTTCCGCCCTCGCGGCCATTGCGATAGTGCTCATCATTGTACTCAACACCATAGTCAATGCAGTCCTCAAGGACAGAAAGAAGGCATAATTATGGATCAGGTAGTATTGAGAAATGTCCGCAAGGATTTTACAACAAAGCTGCTGGGTACAGTTACCGCCGTCAATGATTTCAATCTTTCCGTCAAGGAAGGCGAGTGCTTCTCTTTCCTCGGCCCGTCCGGCTGCGGCAAGACGACAACGCTCAGAATGATAGCCGGCTTTGAAGATCTGACCGCCGGTGAGATAGAGCTGTGCGGAAAGCAGGTCTCCGTCAAGGAAAAGAATATCTATATTCCGCCCGAAAAGCGCGATCTGGGGATGGTTTTCCAGGCGTTTGCGGTGTGGCCGCATATGAACATCTTTGAAAACGTCGCTTTCCCGCTGCGCGTGAGAAAGGTTCCCAGAGCCGAGATAAACGAGCGCGTCATGAAAGCGCTCAAGCATTGCAGCCTTGACGGCATGGAGAAGGAATATCCCGGCAACCTCTCCGGCGGTCAGCAGCAGCGTATTGCGCTTGCGCGTGCGATAGTCACCAACCCCAAGGTAATGCTTCTTGACGAGCCGCTTTCCAACCTTGACCCGAAACTGCGCGAGAGCATGAGATTTGAGATAAAGAAGCTCCAGCGGCAGTTCGGCTTCACAATAATCTTCGTCACGCACGATCAGTCCGAGGCTATGGCGCTGTCCGAAAGAATGCTGGTCATGGATATGGGTAAGATAGTCCAGATCGGCACGCCCACCGAGCTTTACAATAAGCCCAACTCCCGCTTTGTCCACAAGTTCCTCGGCCAGTCCACCTTTACGAACGTCATTATCGAAAACGGCAAGGCATACGCCAAGGGGAACATGCAGCAGGTTCTGCCTGTTGAGGTTCCGGCGGGCGCGGACAGGGAAATGACCGTGGCAACAAGACCCAACCAGATAGACATCAATACCGAGTCCGGATACGAGAGCGTAGTCGAGAAGAGAATTTTCCTCACCGACTATACTGAATACCACGTGCGCGTGGGCGACGATCTCCTTCAGGTTCAGACGCCGCACAGGGTGGAGTTCTCCGAGGGCGACAAGTGCTTCCTCCGCTTCCCCAACGTCATGTGGTACCCCGTCGAGGACGAGGCCGCCGAGGCAGAGCGCAACCGCCGTCAGCTTGTATAAACGAGGCATCATAATGATTGATATTTACGGCACTTTGGGGCCTTCATGCTCCGATCCCGACATCCTTGAAAAAATGTTTCACGCCGGCATGACCGGCGTGAGACTCAATCTTTCACATGTCACGATAAAGGAGGCCGCGCCTCAGATCGAGGCTCTGCACGAGGCGGCGCGCCGCTGCGGGATAAAGGCAAAGCTCCTTGTTGATATGCAGGGGCCGGAGCTGCGTGTAGGTGCGCTCAAAAGCGCCGTGCGCCTTGAAAACGGTGCGGAGGCGATCCTTGGCGAAGGCGGGATACCCGTTCCGGAGATAGCGCTTGCGTATCTCGATAAGGGGCAGGAGGTTCTTCTTGACGACGGGAAGCTTCTTCTTGAAGTCACCGGACGGCATGGGAGATCCGTGCCGGCGAGAGTTGTTCGCGGCGGCGAGCTTAAAAGCCGCAAGAGCATGGCCCTGCCCGGCAGCAGCATATATCCGCCCACGATGACCGAACAGGATCTGGGCAATATTGCCCTTGCCGCGCAGTACGGCGTTACGGGCGTCATGCAGCCGTTTGTACGCGACCGGCACGATCTTGTTACCGTGCGCGGCGCTCTCAATGCGTCGGGCTGCGGCGATATCGCGCTTTTTGCGAAGATCGAGAACATGGACGGCGTTTCGCATCTTGACGAGCTTATACCCGAGTGCGACGTTGTTGTCATTGCCCGCGGCGATCTCGGCAATGCCATGCCGCTGTGGGAGCTGCCGGGGGTGCAGAAGAAAATTGCTGCAAAATGCCGCAAGGCGGGAAGACCCTTCCTGACCGTTACGCAGATGCTTGCAAGCATGGAAAAGAACCCGGTGCCGACACGCGCCGAGGTCAGCGATATTTATAATGCCGTGCTTGACGGCTCCTCCGCGGTAATGGTAACGGGCGAGACCGCTGTCGGTCTTTACCCCGTGGAAGTGATAAAATACCTTGCAAATACCGCGAAAGAAGCGCAGAAAGCGTTATAAATTCTAAGGGGGCTTGAAGCCCCCTTATTTTAAGGAGAGGACTATGGGCAGATTTCATAAAACCTACGCCGTCGGCGGGGATGTTGACGGATGCAGGAAGTGTATAGAAGACTACCTTCTCAACCGCGGATATCAGCTTTCCGAAGCGTACTACGGCATGCGCCTGTTCATTGCCTACGACAGCTCCATGCCGGAGATCCTGGGCGCGGACAATAATATGCGCTTTATCGGCGTTGACGTTCAGGACGGGCTTATTGTCGTGGAGGCGTGGATACTCAGGGCATGGGCTGTCGCCAACGACAGAAGCTGGAACAACGACGCCTTTGTCACGAAGCTTGACAAAAATGAAATCGACCCATCCGATGACAGCCGGCGCTTCAAGGCGATGAAAAAGGATCTGCTTGTCGTTCTCGAGGATATTGTTGCGATAACCGAGGAGTACAGCCGCCGCGGCGGCGTGGACGCGGCGTTTCTGCTTCCGTCGGATTACTGTCTCAAGTCGGAATGTGAAGATCTTCCCGATTATATCAGAACCATAGCTCCGCCGAGCATCACGAGCTGCCTTACAAAGCAGAGTGTTTTTGTGTATGTAATGGCCTTTTTTGCGATCGTTGCGGCAGTAACCACTTCAATGTGGACGGATATCGTGCAGATTGCCCTTATTGTGATCCTTACCGTGGCCGTGCAGGTAAAAAAGAACAAAATTTTCGCGTCAACGCTGTTCATACTGTGCGTATTTGAAGTGCTGCTGCCGTTTTTCTTTACAAGCTCAAGCAATTGGGTAACATGGCTGCTGCTGATCGACGCGTATTTTATGACGAACACCTTCAAGAATGCGGAAAGAATGTTCAAAGCAAGCGCGGATTCGCTGAAATAGATTTCTGAAACTGTCAAAAAAACTATGTTTTAAAGTCAGATAATAGCGCAGCGGGGGAGCTTGAGGGGGCAAGACCCGCCTCAAATTGGATAAACCGCCGCCGAGAGCCTTGATATATCAAGGCTCTCGGCAACAGCATTTTGAACTCTTTCAAAATGCCCGGCGGAAAGCGCGGTCAAAAAAGTCATGTAAGGGCTTTTTTGACAAGCAGGAAAATCCGGGGACGCCGAGAATATGGCGTCTCCGGATTTTTTTCGGCTCTGTGTCAATAGTTGGGGCAGAGCCTTATTTGTTATTTTGGCTTGTGTCTCAGATCGTGTCCAATGCCGCTGCGCCAAGCATGTCGAGCTGGTAATACATGGTTACAGCACCGGGGTCCAGATGGCCAACGCCCTTGTTCGCCTGGTAGCATGCACGTCCGCGAACCGCTTCCATATCTCTGGTGGCTTCCATGCCAAGGCGCGCGCCCTCTCTCATGGCGTTCACTGCGGCGGCATCGCCGTCCGGAAGGGCTTTCTTCATCGCTTCGACAGCCTGATAGAGCGGGTCTATCATTGTCTTGAAGCCGGGCTGACCGTTGCCGCGCTGCATAATGCCCTGAAGCTCTGCATCAAGCACTTTCATAAGGATTTCCGCATCCATAGTTTCAACACCGGCAAGCACCGAGACGGCCTTGAGATATGCGCTTGCATAAAGAATACCAGAGGAGCCGCCGACACCGCACATAATGGTCATTGCCGCCTTTTTGAAAAGTCCGGCAAAGTCGAGACTGCGCAGTTCGTCTTCGATTTCGAGAAGCTTTGTAAAGCCGATATTCATATTTGCCCAATGATCGCCGTCGCCGGTAGCGGCGTCAAGTTCAGAGATGTATTCCTTTTCGGATGCTATTTTTTCCGTAACCGCTTTTAAGTAGTCTACGTATGCCGCCGTTGTAAGCTTGACCTTATCCATGACTTACTCCTTCCACGCAGGTGCGTCCGCCTCTGCGTTCAAATACATCTTCAGCTCGTCATCCAACTTCAGCAGGGACACGGAACATCCCGCCATCTCAAGAGAGGTCATCATGTTGCCGACGATATACTTATAGGGCGCGACCCCGTTTGCCTTGAGATATGCATCGATTTCAGCGGTAAGGATATACAGCTCCATGAGGGGAGTTCCGCCAAGACCGTTGACGATAACGGCGGCCTCGCTTCCGGAATAATCCATATCCTCGAGGATACGCTTGCAGAGAATTTCAGCCAGCTCTTTTGCGCTTTTTACATTTGTGCGCTCCACGCCGGGTTCACCGTGGATACCCATGCCGATCTCTATCTCGTCGTCGGCAAGCACAAAGCCCGCTTTGCCTACGCCCGGAAGAACGCATGGGGTCATTGCCATGCCCATTGAACGGGTGTTGTCGATGACTTTCTGAGCGATATCGCGCACTTCTTCAAGGCTCTTGCCCGCTTCAGCGGCGGCGCCGGCAATCTTGTGTACAAAAACGGTACCCGCAATGCCGCGCCTGCCGGTGGAGTAAGTGCTGTCCGCTACGGCGACGTCGTCCTTGGTCACAACGGAAAGCACCTTGTAACCCTCCATTTCGGCAAGCTCTGCCGCCATGCCGAAGTTCATGATGTCGCCGGAATAGTTCATTATAACCATCAGAACGCCCTTGTCTCCGCCAACTTCATGTATCGCCCCGATAATACGGTCGGGGGAGGGAGATGCAAAAACGTTTCCGGAAACCGCCGCGTCCAGCATACCGGCACCGACATAGCCTGCCTGAGCGGGCTCATGGCCGCTTCCGCCGCCGGATATTACAGCAACCTTGTTTTTGTTTACGTTCCGGCGCGCAATAACCTCGCTGCCGGGGAGATACCGGAGAGAAGGCTCGGCAATTTCCATGCCAAAGAGCATTTCAGATACAACTTTTTCAGGGTTGTTTATTATTTTTTTCATTGTCATTCCTCCTTTTTGTATCAGAGTTTGGCTGCGATGTTCATGGCCTGCTCAAGATCGTCAATTATATCCTGTGCGTCCTCAAGACCGACAGACAGACGGATAAGAGTGTCGCTGAAGCCGGCGGCAATAAGTTCTTCCTTGGTATATCCCGAATGGGTCATGGATGCGGGGTGCTGGATAAGCGTTTCGCAATCCCCCAGACTTACAGCCAGAGTGCAGACCTTTACATTGTTCATGATGGCAACAGCCTGGTCATAGCTCTTGACCTCAAAGGAGAGAACGCCGGAAAACTGCTTCATCTGTTTCTTTGCAATGTCGTGACCCTTGCAGCCGGGAAGACCGGGATAGTAAACGGCGGTCACGTGTTCGCTCTCCGAAAGATATTCGGCAACCTTCTGCGCGTTTGCGCTGTGGGCATCCATGCGCAGCTTAAGAGTCTTCATGCCGCGAAGTATGAGATATGCGGCAAACGGATCCATAACGGAACCTGTTATATCCTTGAGGCCGGCTTTCTTGATTTCGCTTATTGTTTTCTTGTCGCTGGCGCACATACCCGCAACTACGTCGCCGTGACCGTTGAGGTACTTTGTCGCGCTGTGCAGGACAACATCGGCGCCAAGCTCAAGAGGCTTTGTGATGATGGGGGTGCAGAATGTGTTATCAACAACCACTTTGCACTCGGGTGCGATCTCGTGAGCTGCTTTTGCAACAGCTTCAATGTCGATGACTTTCATCGTGGGGTTTGCGGGCGTTTCAAAATACACTACTTTGGTGTCAGGCTTTAAGGCCGCACGAAGTCTGTCAAGGTCGGAAAGATCCTCAAACTGTACATTTATGCCGAATCTCGTTAAATGCTCAGCCATGAGCGAGAGCGTACAGCCGTAAAGAGTGGTATCGGCAATGAGATGGTCGCCGCTGCCGAGCAGAGTGAGAAGCACGCCGGAAACTGCGCCCATGCCGGAAGCAAAGCACGCACCGGCCTCTGCACCCTCAAGAAACGCTATCTTTTCTTCCAGCATAGCGGTGGTGGGGTTGCCGAGACGAGTGTAAATAAAACCGTCTTCCTTGCCTGCAAAACGTGCGGCGCCCTGTTCGCTGCTGTCAAAAACGAAGGTCGAGGACTGAATGATGGGAGGGGTAAGCGCTCCGAAAGGACTTTCATGGTGGACACCGTGAAGAACGGCGGTTGCAATATTTTTTTCGTTCATGATTTTTGGCTCCATATCATTTCTTTATTAGTTTATACCGAGATACGCCTTTCGAACCATATCGCTCTTGCGGATATCCGATGAAAGCCCGCTGAGGACGATATTGCCCGTTTCTATTACGTAAGCTCTGTCAGAAACCTTCAAGGCCTGATTTGCATTCTGCTCTACAAGCAGAATGGTCATTCCTTCCCTGTTCAGTTCTTTTACAATTTCAAATATCATCTGCACGTAATTAGGTGCAAGTCCCATCGAAGGCTCATCCAGAAGAAGCAGCTTGGGATCAGACATCATCGCTCTGCCCATTGCCAGCATCTGCTGTTCGCCGCCGGAGAGAGTGCCCACGACCTGATTGCGTCTTTCAAGCAGGCGCGGGAACAGATTCATAACGCGATCATAGATCTCGCTTACGCGTTTCTGATCCGTCATGGTATATGCTCCGAGACGAAGATTCTCATCGACAGTGAGCGCAGGGAAGACTTCTCTGCCCTCGGGAGACATTGTTACACCCATCTTTACGATTTTGTGCGGAACCATATTTGTGATATCGGTTCCCATGAAATCAACTTTTCCGGAGGCGGCTTTGACTCTGCCGGTGATCGTGTTAAGGAGAGTGGACTTGCCTGCGCCGTTATTGCCGATAAAGGCGATAAGTTCACCATCGTCAACCTCCATGGAAATGCCCTTGAGAGCCTTTATGGCACCGTAGTTGGTGCAGAGATCAGTTATTTTCAGTACTGTCATCGTTCTGCTCCTCTCCCAAATATGCCTTAATAACTTCCGGGTTGTTGGCAATCTCTGCCGGAACGCCTTCGGCAATTTTCTTGCCGTGGTCAAAAACGTATATTCTATCGGAAATATTCATAACGACCTTCATATCGTGCTCGATGAGCAAAATGGTATATCCTATATCTCTGAGATAGCGTATAAACTCCATAAGCTCATGAGACTCCTGAGGATTCATACCGGCAGCCGGCTCGTCCAAAAGAAGAAGCTTGGGAGAACTTGCCATACCGCGTGCAATTTCAAGCTTGCGCTGTTCGCCGTAAGGCAGATTTTTCGCCAGTGTGTGCATGCGGTCATGAAGCCCGATCGAATCAATAATATCAACGGCTTCCTGATGATGCTTTTTCTCTTCTTCACGGTATTTTTTTGTGCGGAATATGGTATCCCATATATTGTAATTGCTGTGTATGTGAGAGCCTGTAATGACATTTTCTATCACACGCATATTTGAGAACAGACGAATATTCTGAAATGTGCGTGATATGCCCAGCTTTGCGATCTGCTGAGGGGTTTTGTTGTCAAAAATATTCTCTCCGCAGAACATAGCAGAGCCTGTGTCCACCTTGTAAAGTCCGGTAATGATATTGAATATGGTGGTTTTTCCTGCGCCGTTAGGCCCGATGATGCTGACTATTTCATGCTCATTTACATGGAAGGTCGCATCGGATACGGCTGTCAGACCGCCGAAAGACAATGTTGCATTTTTTACATCAAGCAGCATAAATCATACCTCCTGCCCTGACTCCGTTGATACGGCGGCTTTTTTCGTTACGTCAACCCCCTTGGGAAATGCATAAGGAACCTTGGGTTCGCCGCCAAGCAGTCCCTGAGGACGGAAGCGCATGACCAGAACCAGGCACAGACCGTACATTACAAACCTCAGACCTTCCATGGAACGCAGGGCTTCAGGCAGAATGACAAGAACCGCCGCGCCGAGATACATACCGCGTATTGTTCCCATGCCGCCAAGGACGACTATGCTGAGAATGAGTATGGAGGTATCAAAAGTAAAGGAGTTCGCGTTTATAAAGCGCTGGAAGCTTGCGTAGTAAGAGCCGACAACGCTTGTCAGCATTGCTGAAATTACGAATGCAAGCACCTTGTAATAGGTGGTATTAACACCAAGTACGGTTGCGGCAAGCGGATCTTCTTTGATCATTCTGAACGCCCTGCCGTACTTTGAATTGACAAGGAGATAGGTAAATACGGAGATCAGCAGCATAATGGCCAGGATCAGATAGTACATGCCGCCATTGTTGGTTTTGAGTACAAAACCGAAAATCTCCGGCTGGGGAATATTTTTTACACCGAGAACGCCGTTTGTAACGGGCGTCCAGTTGTTGAACACCATTTTGATAACTTCCGCAAAGCCCATGGTGACTATCGCCAGATAAGAGCCGCTCAGACGGAGAGACGGCAGACCGACGACTAAACCGACTATCGCGGAGATCAGTATGGAGAACGGTATCGTAGCAAACCAGCTGAATCCGAGCTTTGTTACCATTAAAGCCGTGGTATACGCGCCTATACCGAAAAACATCGCGTGTCCCAATGAAATCTGTCCGGTGTAGCCGCTTATAATATTGAGCGCCACTGCCAGTGAGGAATAGAGCAGGACAAGTGTAGCTATGCGCAGCACATACGGGGATATGGGCAGCTGAGGGAATATTATAAGAAGTACGATAAGCGCGGGAAGAAGAATACGTTTGTTTTTTTCAAGCCACACCGCCGGACTGAACTTAGTTTCTGAAGATTTTTTGAAAAATTTCTTTTTTTCCATACTCATACCTTCGAAATCGCTTTTTTACCAAACATACCTGTGGGCTTGATTATAAGCATGACGATCAGGATAATAAACGCAAAAGCGTCCTTGTACGTCGCTCCGAGAAATCCGGCCGCTACGCTTTCGACCACGCCTATGACAATGCCTCCGATAACGGAACCGTAAAGAACGCCAATTCCACCGAGAACGGCGGCGGAAAAGGCTTTCATTCCAAGCACAACACCCATTGTGGGATATGCAAGCTGGTAAAGTCCGCCGATAAGAACGCCTGCTACCGCGGCGGATACTCCGCCTATAAAGAACGTCAGTGATATTGTCAGGCTGACATTTATGCCCATCAGATTTGCGGCGTTTGTATTCTGCTCAACTGCACGCATGGCAAGACCGATCTTAGTCTTGCGGACTATGAACATGAGTATCGCAAGAAGCACAAATGAAACTACGCACAAAACCAATTGATTGCTGTTCATCGGGAAGTCACCCAGATCTATGTTCAATGCATAGAAATTCGGAAAAGCACGCCGCTCGCTGCCGACGAACACAATGAGCAGATTCTGTATAATATAAGAAACGCCGATTGTAGTTATAAGCGCGGCGATCGGTTCGGACTTCTTTTTGCGGAGAGGCTCCAATGTGAGTTTGTCGATCAGAAGCGCCAGAACGCCTGTCAACAGAACACTTACTATGAGTGCGGGCCATATTCCCCAGCCCATTGCCATGAAAGCAATAACCATAACGGCAGAAAAAGCATAAACGGAGCCATGGGAGAAATTTATCAGTCTGAGAACGCCGAAAACCATGGAGTATCCTACCGCGATAAGAGCATAGACCATACCAACCGAAAAACCGCTGATAATATAAGATAGAAGCATTTTTATGCGAAAACTGCACCCGAGTGCCTGATTCGCTACACTCCTCTCGTAAAAAAATTTGCGATTGTTGCTGCGGTAAATCGCATAAAACCCGACTAATCCCGCTGCATCCGGATACGCTTCGTATCCGGATGCAGTAATTTGCCTGAAGGGGTAACTTGTATTTTTTCCTTAGTAGAGAACGTGATCAAAATCGATAATAACGTTCTTGCCGTCCTGAATGACCATCATCATGAAAGGCTTGATAACATTGCGGTCTTCATCGAATTTCAGAGTGGAGACAACGCCCTTGTACTCAATGTTCTCAATGTAGTCGCGGATAGCTGCACGATCCGGTCCGACAGCCTTGATTGCCTCAATGATCATACCGGCAGAGTCATATGCCTGTGCGGAAAGAGCGTCGGGCAGAACGCCGAAGCGTTTCTCATACTCGGTGTAGAATGCAACCGCGTCGGGGTCGGCAGACTCATTTGCGTAGGGAACGCCGAAGACTATGCCTTCCACTGCGTCGCCGCCGAGCTCAATGACTTGGTAGTTGTACATCTGAGTGAATGCGCCGAGCTTGATATCGGGGTTAATTGCACGGTACTGCTTGACAAAGGGAACGACCAGCGGGTGAGTGCCGATCATAATGATGCCGTCGCAGTCAGCCGCTTCAAAGTTTGCGATCTGGACGGAGTAATCATCGCTGGTAAGAGGGACTTCTTCGTATGCCACGACTTCAACGCCGTCAACGCCGGCGAGAATTTCCTTGCACTGCTTGGAGCAGCTCAGACCCCAGTCATCCTGACCGGCAAGGATGCCGATCCTTTTGCAGTTGTAGTAAGCTACCATTGCATCGCAGGTATAGGTCGCTTCAACGCTGGAGAGGGAGTTGTTGCGGAAAATATAGTTGCCTGCGCTGCAAAAGTCAACGTGGGAGCAGGCGGGAGACATAAAGAGAAGACCGTTGTCCTGATAGATGGGGGTGGCCGCCATAGCAACGCCGGAGTAGTAGCCGCCGACGACCGCAACAACGTCCTTGTCTGCGCAGACGATCTCCGCGACAGATGCCGCTTCCTCACCGCTGAGCTTGTCATCGTATCTGACGACTTCTATCTCATAGTTGCCAAGTTCACCGGAAGCGTTTGCCTCATCTACCTTCATCTGAACGGATTCGGAAAAAGATTTGCCGTATTCTGCCATATCGCCCGTCATGGGGAATACGGTTGCGATCTTAACGATTTCTTTCTTTGCAGGGGCGTCTGCTGCGGTGGTTTCTGCTGAGGCGGTGTCCTGTGCGGCGGGGGCCTGTTCGCTCTTTGTACCGCAAGCAGCGAAAGAGAGCGCCATAACTACGGCGAGAAGGAGTGCAATGATTTTTTTCATGCTATTTTGTCCTTTCTTTTTGTGTTTCGTTTATAATAATATCACCGGGGGAAATATTATTTGCGGGTGTAGTGGATCTGGCAGCAGTCGTCGCCCTCGGAAATTCTCTTGGGGATGGCAAGCTCCGCGCCCATCGCGTCGCCGACGCCGCGGTCGCCTTCCATTGCAATGTCACAGAGCAGCGCAATATCTTCATCGCTCATGTCAAGTTTCTTGAATGCAGTGACAAAGGGGCAGTAATGGAAATCGGCAGCCAGCTCGTCATGGGTGCAGATCGTGACCTGCTGCTCAAAGTTAAGCTGCGCGGCGGGGGTAAGGAACTGGGGACACATCTGGCAGAGATCGGTCTTATCGGTCATGTTTTCGTGAAAACGAGCGCCGTGGATATGTCCGCATCTTCTGACTGCTGCACGAAGAACTTCTTCTATGTTCTCAACGCCGGCTTTTCTGCCCTCGTCAAATATAAGTGCAAGCCATGTTGCCCTATGTTCAATAGCTGCTCTAAGATTGTCTGTTTCAGGGGTGTGAATCTTTGCCTCGTTTTTGAAATCCATTGGATACTTCCTCCGCGGTTTTTAGAATTTATCTTGCGGTCAGTGAGCACCTGCCGCGTTGATATCACCGTGATAATATCACAGGTATTATCAGATTTCAAGATGTTGAACAAAGAATTGTCAATTTGAACATATTGTTTGACGGCTTTTTGTGCAGTATGCCAATTCTTGCGTTTTGCGAACAAAACAATTGTTTTTCAAAAAAAATGTTGATATCATAACAGAGCTAAGGAAAGGTTATATTTTATGGAGCAGCTAAAGACAAAAATTTATGATGATATTTTCCAGAGAATACTGCAAGGAGATTTTCAATCGGACGCCCTTATCAAGGAAAATGAACTTATCGACTATTATAGCGTGAGCAGAGCGCCGGTAAGGGAGGCTCTCCTGATGCTGTGTACGGAGGGCGTTCTGAAAAGTATCCCAAGGGCAGGGTACCATATCGTGCAGATCAGTGAAAAGCAGGAGCGCGAAATTATGCAGTTCAGAGCGCTTCTTGAATGCAGCGCACTGAAAGCAAACTGGGAATATATAAATGATGACGTTATTGAAAGACTTGTTTCAGCCGACGCAAATCGCTATCTGACGGTTCCCACGCCGTTTTCGAGTTTTTGGGAAGCAAACATTAATTTTCATACCGCTTTGATCGCTATCGGCAACAACAACTATGCCGTAGAGAGCCTGCGTACCGCTATGAGAACACAATATCGCGCTTTTGCCCAGTATATTTGGGATTTTCATAGCAGGAGCAATTTTCCGAACAGTGATTTGGGTCACAAGGAGCTGATAGATTCAATAACGAGCAGGAATCTCCCGCTTAGCGTCTCCCTGCTTGAGCAGGATATTATGGCTTTCAGAATATATGATAAATTTAAGGTCCTGAAATAAATGTTGGGGTGGCTATCCGAAAAGGATGGGCGGCACACAGCGTTTATTTCAGAACCCCATTTTTGTTTTCGGCAATAAGGTATTTGTACTTGCTCGGTCGAAATATGATATAACATATCACATTTCGGAGGTAGTTATGCTTGACAGTGCATTGCTTATTCTGATGAACGGCCTTTTGCTGATGCTGCGTCTTTCGCCGGGAGATTCGTTTCCGAAGCCGCTCAACGCGGCTGAGGAGCGGGAGTACCTTACGGCGTGGGAAACGCGTGGGGATATAGAGGCGCGCAACATGCTGGTGGAACACAACCTGCGGCTTGTTGCGCACATTATCAAGAAGTATTATACGCAGGGGGAAGACGGGGAAGACCTGATTTCAATCGGAACGATAGGACTGATAAAGGGCATAAATACATACCGTTCCGACAAAGGCGTCCGCCTTGCTACATACGCAAGCAGATGCATTGAAAATGAGATACTTATGCATTTTAGGGCGCAGAAGAAGAGCGCGGGGGACGTCAGTCTGAGTGATACCATTGATATGGACGGGGAGGGCAACGGTCTTTCGGTGATGGATGTTGTATGCTATGAGGACGACATTGATGAAAGAATAAGCAGCGAGGAACTGTGCAAAAGCTTGAGAGAAAGCATAGACCGGGTGCTGACGCCGCGTGAGGCGGAGATAATCCGTATGAGATACGGACTGAACGGCGCGGAGGCGAAAACACAGCAGGAAGCGGCTGTAAGATGCGGAATAAGCCGCTCATATGTGTCGCGCATAGAGAAGAAAGCCCTCGGAAAGCTTAGAGAGCT
>UROG01000024.1 GCA_900549485.1 uncultured Eubacteriales bacterium | reverse complement strand
ACGACGAGCACGGCTGGGACGACAACGGCGTGTTCAACTTCGAGGGCGGCTGCTACGCAAAGGTCATCAACCTCGACAAGGAATCCGAGCCTGACATTTACAACGCGATCAAGCGCAACGCTCTGCTTGAGAACGTCACCGTCGATGCGAACGGCAAGATCGACTTCTCCGATAAGTCCGTCACCGAAAACACCCGCGTTTCCTACCCCATCACCCACATCAAGAATATCGTCCGCCCCGTTTCCGCCGCTCCCGCCGCGAAGAACGTTATCTTCCTCTCCGCTGACGCTTTCGGCGTGCTGCCTCCCGTTTCCGTGCTGACTCCCGAGCAGACCAAGTACTACTTCCTGTCCGGCTTCACCGCAAAGCTTGCAGGCACCGAGCGCGGCATTACCGAGCCTACCCCCACCTTCTCCTCCTGCTTCGGTCAGGCCTTTCTCGAGCTTCATCCCACCAAGTATGCCGAGGAGCTTGTCAGAAAGATGGAGATGAGCGGTGCAAAGGCATACCTCGTCAACACCGGCTGGAACGGAACCGGCAAGCGTATTTCCATCAAGGATACCCGCGGCATTATCGACGCGATCCTCAACGGCGACATTCTCAACGCCGACACCAAGGTCATTCCTTACTTCAATCTCGCCGTTCCCACCGCGCTTCCCGGCGTTGACCCCGCTATCCTCGACCCGCGTGACACCTACGCCGACAAGACCGAGTGGGAGAACAAGGCAAAGGATCTCGCCGGCCGCTTCATCAAGAACTTCGCAAAGTACGAATACAACGAAGCAGGCAAAGCCCTCGTCGCAGCAGGTCCCCAGCTCTGATAAAAAAATCGGTTCCCAGAAAGCCAAAGGCTTTCTGGGAACTTTTTCCGTGCAGGCGGCTATCGGTTTTTTTCTCTGTCAGAGGTACTCCTTTATCCGCACCCATTCATTATATAATCTATCCATCGTCCACGCCGCGTTTGCCGGGCTGGTGGACGGGAGCTTTTCCGGCGTGATCGAGCACACCGGCGTAAGATACCGCACAAAAAGCGCATATGACGCGCCGCCGTTGCAGAAAATTTTTCTTATGCCGGCGGCATTCAATATACGCATTATATCCACCGGCACGGCGTTTTTTATGCTGCTGTCGGATGAGCCTATGATATCGCAGCTGTCGAGCGTGTCCCACAGCGCGATATCATTTTTTAACAGCAGCTTCTTTTTCTCCTCTATGCTCTGCGGCGCTTCCGTTTCAAGTATCCGCGCCAGAAGCGGCCAGAACCGGTTCTGCGGATGCCCGTAGTAAAAGTTTGCTTCCCGCGATTTTACCGACGGGAAGCTGCCGAGTATGAGGATCTTTGAGTTTTCGTCATATACCGGGCCGAATTGTCTTTGAATGTGTTTGTATTCAGGCATTTTTATATATTTTCCTTACATCCTCCGAGAGAGCGGCATACATAAGATTCTCATACGTGAGGCGGAACTCCATAATGTCCCCCACTCTGATCTCCCGCTCGCAGTCCCCGATATCAATTATCGTATGGTCGCTGGTGGCGGCCAGTATCTCAGCCCCGCCGTCACACGGCAGAAGCTTTCCCGCGTCCCCGACGTCCGCTCTCCCCAAGGCAAGCAGCGCACGGCGGCGTATTCCCCTGTCCGTGAAAACCGGATGATTGTCAAAAGCATCCGTCGCCGTCTCACCCACGGGAACGGACGGCTTGTCATAAACCTCAACGACCTGCGCCCTGAGCAAAACGGGGGAAGCCAGATAATCCGTATCTATTCCCCATTCATCGGGCAGATCATGGTTCAATATGATTGCCTCTCCGACGCGGAGATGGTTTATGCCCTTGGGCATTTCTCCCCTATGCACAAGGGGATAGCTTGTCGTCGCTCCGCCGGAGACATATTCAAGAGGATAGCCAAGTATCTCCTCCATGCGCCGCGCCATTGCGGCAAGCTCCTCAAGCTTATCGACAGTCGGCACGGTAGCGCCGTAATCGGTGAAGTTTGAGCCGATGCCGGCAATTCTGATATGCGGGCAGGTTTTCTTTATCTTGGCGCAGTCGTCAAGAAGCCGCGCCCTGTCCCAATAACCCTCGCGCAGATCGCCCGTGTCGAGCATCATTATGATTTTATGGCTTCTGCCCTGCCTGACGCACTCTTTTTCAAGCTCCGTCACGGTGTCAACGCCGCTCTCAAGGCTCACCTCCGCAAGGCGCACGACATCAGCGCACTCGCACAGCTGCGGGATACGCAGCAGCAGCCATCCGGCTTTTATGCCGTTTGCGTTGCAGCGCTCTATCTGGCTGAGGCGGGATGTGCCGAGCTGCTCTATCCCCGCATCGAGAATGGCTCTGACGACCTCCGCGTCGGCGTTCACGCCCTTTACCGCGGGGGTCAGCTTTATCCCGCTTTCCCCGCACCGGCGTTTTATTTCAGAGGCGTTGCGGCGCACGATATTCAAGTCCGTTTCAAGCTGTGGGAAAAGGCGCATTATGTTTTTTCTCCGTTTGCATTTTTTCTTTTATTTTACAGTTTTCGCCGCCTGAAATCAATCCTTTAATTCTTTTCCGCTCCGCCGGAACGGAAAATATCTTTTTGTAAGGTATCTCGCGGCTATTTTTTTATGTCGAAATTGTTAACATCGTCTTGCATTTTTGCCGTGTTGACTATATAATAAAATAAGTATAATTTTCGGTTTATACATAAGGCTGCACCGTGCAGCGCGGCAAGAGCGCATAACGGTGCGGTCATAAATCACAGAAAGAGAGGTGGGGGCATGGACAATACGCAGGATTACGTAATTGAGATGCTTCATATCACCAAGGTCTTCCCCGGAATAAAGGCGAATGACGATATCACGCTTCAGCTGAAGCGCGGTGAGATCCACGCGCTGCTCGGTGAAAACGGCGCCGGCAAATCCACACTGATGAGCGTGCTTTTCGGCCTTTATCAGCCGGAAGAGGGTGAAATACGCAAGAACGGAGAGAAAGTCGAAATAAACTCTCCGAACGACGCAACTGCACTGCACATAGGCATGGTGCATCAGCATTTCAAGCTCGTTGACGTGTTCACCGTGCTTGACAACATCATTCTCGGCGCAGAGGATACAAAGCTGGGCTTTCTCCAGAAAAAGAACGCCCGCGCAAAGGTAATGGCGCTTTCCGAAAAGTACGGTCTGCACGTTGACCTTGACGCAAAGGTCGAGGATATCACGGTCGGTATGCAGCAGCGCACCGAGATCCTTAAGATGCTCTACCGTGATAACGAGATACTCATCTTTGACGAGCCTACCGCCGTCCTCACTCCGCAGGAGATTGAGGAGCTTATGCTGATAATGAAAAATCTCGCGGCGGAGGGTAAATCCATCCTCTTCATCTCACACAAGCTCAACGAGATCATGGAAGTCTCGGACAGGGTAACGGTTCTGAGAAAGGGCAAATGCGTCGGCACCGTCAACACGAAGGACACCAACAAGCAGGAGCTTTCCAACATGATGGTCGGCCGCCCCGTGCAGCTTGTTGTTGACAAGGAGCCCGCAAAGCCCACTGACGTCGTGCTGCGCGTTGAGAATATGTGCGTTGCATCCAAGCGCCGCAAGGCCAACGCCGTCAACAACGTTTCCTTCGAAGTACGCCGCGGTGAGATAGTCTGCATCGCAGGTATCGACGGCAACGGACAGAGTGAGTTCGTCTGGGGTCTCACCGGACTTGAGCCGCTCAGCAGCGGCAAAATATTCCTTGAGGGCAGGGAGACAGAGCATCTTCCCATCAGCGTGCGCAACGAGAATATGTCCCATATTCCGGAGGACAGGCATAAGCACGGTCTTGTGCTGGACTTCACGCTTGAGCAGAACCTTGTTCTCGAAACCTTCAAAGAGCCGCGCTTTGCCAAAGGCGGGTTCATCAAATTCGACGCGATACGCGATTATTCCGATAAGCTTATAGAAAAGTACGACGTCCGCTCCGGTCAGGGCAGTGTGACCCCCGCCCGCAGTATGTCCGGCGGCAACCAGCAGAAAGCCATCATCGCACGTGAGCTTGACCGCGACAAGGATCTTGTCGTCGCCGTTCAGCCTACACGCGGCGTTGACGTAGGCGCGATAGAGTTTATCCATAAGCAGCTTGTTGAGCAGCGGGATCGCGGCAAGGCTATCCTGCTCGTCTCGCTTGAGCTTGAGGAGGTAATGAGCCTTTCCGACCGTATTCTTGTAATGTACGAGGGCGAAATAGTCGGTGAGCTTGATCCGGCAAAGACGACAGCGCAGGAGCTTGGCCTTTACATGGCGGGCGCCAAGCGTCAGGATAAGGAGGGCAAAGCCGTATGACAGAAAAGAAAAGCCTTTTGCAAAAGGATTCCGTAAAAAGCGTGCTCGCCTCCCTTATCTCCATACTGTTCGGACTTCTGGCAGGTACGCTGCTCATCCTTATTGTCGGACTTGTCAATGAGGGCATGGGCATGAAAGCCGTGTGGGACGGCATACGTCTCATACTTCTCGGCGTGTTCGTAAACGGGCGCGACGCGGTGGGCAATCTTGCGTTCGGCTTCAATCCGGTAAGCATGGGCAATATGTTCTTCCGCGCCACCCCGCTCATCCTCACCGGTCTTTCCGTTGCACTCGCGTACAGAACCGGTCTTTTCAACATCGGCGCACCCGGTCAGTACCTTGCGGGAACCGCCGCGACGCTGTTTATCGCGCTCTCCATTCCCTGCACCGCCCTTCCCGGCTGGGTCATCTGGCTGCTGGCGTTTCTCGGCGGTATGCTCGCCGGTGCGCTCTGGGGCGCGATACCCGGCGCAATGAAAGCGCTGCTCAATATCAACGAGGTCATCGCCTGCATCATGACAAACTGGATCGCGGCAAACCTTGTCACATGGGCGTTCGGCGCAAGCAACCTCAAGAACGTAGTCGAAGGCACCAAAACCGGCTATATATACAAGACCACCTACGGACTTGTGATTGAAAACGGCGAGGCCGTTTATAAAGCCGGCATGGGCATTGCCACACCCAAAATGGGTCTTGACAAGCTCTTCCCCGGCTCTCAGATAAACGGCGGCATCATCATTGCGATTCTCTTTGCCATTGCCATATACGTGATCCTTGACAAAACCACCTTCGGGTATGAGCTCAAGGCATGCGGCTTCAACCGCTATGCCGCAAAATACGCCGGCATCAATGACAAGCGCAACATAATCCTTTCAATGGCTATTGCCGGTGCGCTCTCCGGAGCGGCCGGTTCGCTGTACTACCTCTCCGGCAATACGGAGTTCTTCTGGTCAACCTATCAGACGCTGCCCTCCGAGGGCTTCAACGGCATCGCCGTCGCGCTGCTGGCGGTCAACAATCCCCTTGCAGTCGCGCTTACCGGCACGTTCATGTCAATGCTCAACATTGCCGGTCTCCAGCTTAAAAATCTCACATCCTACAACGAATATATAACCGACGTTATCATCGCGGTCATCGTTTACCTCTCCGCCTTCGCTCTCGTCGTAAAGCTCTGGCTCGGAGAGAGAAAGAAAAAGCAGTCCGCCCACGAAAAGGATGACGGCGCGAAAACCGAAAAGGAGGCTGGAAAGTAATGCCGTTTCTTATAAGACAAACATTTATCTATGCCATCCCCCTTATGATAGTGGCTCTCGCCGGTGTTTTCTCGGAGCGCAGCGGTATAATCAACCTTGCGCTTGAAGGTATCATGATATTCGGCGCGTTTATCGGCGTCTGCTTTGTGCGCATCATGCAGTCCGCCGGATGGTTCGACGCGGCAAAGGCCGCCGGAAGCTGGATGACGCTGCAAGGCTACCTGCTGCTGGCGATGCTTGTTTCCGCGGCGCTTGGCGCGGTCTTTTCCCTGCTGCTGGCGTTTGCGGCGATCAATCTCAGAGCCGACCAGACGATCGGCGGCACGGCGCTCAACATGCTTGCTCCCGCGCTGGTGCTTTTCGTTGTGCGTCTTATTGCAAAGCAGAACGAGCTGCTGCTCCTCAAGGGCGACTCGGCGTCGTGGTTCATGATCAAAAAAACCATGTTCGGCTTTGATAAAAAAGCAAAGCTCGGCTTCTTCGGTCAAACGTTCATCGACAAAGTTTATCTGACGACCTACATATGCATCATCATCTTTATCGTGTTGTCGATAATCCTTTATAAGACCAGATTCGGTCTGCGTCTGCGTGCCTGCGGCGAAAACCCCCAGGCGGCGGATTCTCTGGGCATCAACGTTTACAAAATGCGCTATGCGGGCGTGTGCATATCCGGTGCGCTTGCCGGTATGGGCGGCTTTGTCTACTCGGTAACTACCGCGAACTGCTCTGCCAACGGCGACGTTGCGGGCTTCGGCTTCCTCGCGCTGGCGGTCATGATATTCGGTAACTGGAAGCCGCTGAATATTGCGGGCGGCGCACTGCTGTTCGGTCTGTTCAAGTGTATCGCCGCATCCTACGCGACGCTTGACGTCAACGGCGACGGCGTGTTCGCTCTCGCGGCGGCAGGCATAAGCTCCGATGTATACAGGCTGCTGCCCTACGTCATCACGCTGCTTGTTCTTGCATTCACGTCCAAATCCTCCCGCGCCCCCAAGGCGGAGGGTATCCCATACGACAAGAGTACCCGCTGACAAACATATTCTTTACATCAACTGGGCTGTCTTTGGACAGCCCAGTTCAGTTTTTCAAAGCGTTTCATGGAAATTCTTTGGAAAATTTGAATTTTGTGCGAATAACCGGTTTTATGCGCAGTCTCCGGCAGCGGCAAAACGCCGGTTTTTGCCGCTGCCCGTTCTGTCTGTAAAAAAATCCAGAAAATTCATATATTACCCGTTGAAAATGTTTTGGGCGTATTGTATAATTTATTGGTTTTATATTACTTGTATTTGAGGTTATTTTTTTGTACTTAAAAGCTCTTGAGATACAGGGTTTCAAATCCTTCGCGGACAAGACCCGACTCACATTTGAAAAGGACATAACCGCCATTGTCGGTCCCAACGGCTCAGGAAAGAGCAACATTTCCGACGCTATCCTGTGGGTGATGGGCGAGCAGCGCAGCAAGGCTCTGCGCGGTACGAAAATGGAGGACGTCATCTTCGGCGGAACCGAAAAGCGCGGGGCGCTCGGCTATGCGCAGGTCACGCTGATCATCGACAATTCCGCGCATATCTTTGATTTTGACAGCAGCGAAATAATGCTCTCCCGCCGTTACTACCGCAGCGGTGAAAGCGAATATTACATCAATAAAGAGGCTGTGCGGCTCAAGGATATCAACAGCCTGCTGATGGATACCGGTCTTGGGCGCGACGGGTACTCGATAATCGGTCAGGGCAGGATAGCCGAGATCGTCTCCACAAAGAGTACCGACAGACGCGAAGTCTTTGAGGAAGCGGCGGGCATTTCCCGCTTCCGCTACCGCAAGGAGGAAGCCGAGAGAAAGCTTGAAAAGACCGAGGACAATCTGCTCCGCGTCAATGACAAGATAGAGGAGCTTGAAATTCAGGTCGAGCCGCTCAGAAAGCAGTCGGAGATCGCCAAGCGCTATCTCAGGCTGCGCGACGAGCTGCGCGTGCAGGAAATTTCCGCATGGATGACGACGCTTGATAAGATCCACGACAATTCCGCCGCGGTAAACGCCGAGTTCGAGCAGGTCAAAGCCGAGCTTGAGAAGGCGAAATATGAGCTGTCCGCGCTCTACGCCTCCTCCGACAGTATTTCGGAGCGTATGCGCGACAAGGACGTTGAAAGCGAGCAGGCAAGAGAGCGCCTGTCCGTGGCAGAAGCGCAGGCAAGCGACTGTGAAGCCAGGATCGCCGTTATCGAGGCGAACATAAAAAGCAGCATCGAGAGTATGGAGCGTATGCTTGCCGACCTCAAGGAGCAGGAAAGCCGCACGGGCGAAATTTCCGCACGTATCGGCGACGGCAGGGCGCGTATAGGTGAGCTTGAGGAGCAGCTGAAGGAGCTTGCTGAGAAGGAAAGCGAGAACGCAAACGTTCTGACCGGCTGCCGGATGAAGCTGCAAAGCCGCGAAAACGCGCTTGGCGAGATCAGCGACAGGCTCACAAAGCTCCAGATAGACGCTCGCTCAATGGACGGGCGCATCAATATGCTGTCCGAAATGGAAAAGGATTTTGAGGGCTTTTCAAAGGCGGTCAGAACCGTCATGCGTGAAAAGAGCCGCGGAAACCTGCGCGGCATACACGCGCCCGTGGCAAACCTTATCCGTGCGGACGACGAGTGCGCCCTTGCAATAGAGACGGCGCTCGGCGCGGCAGCGCAGAACATCGTTGTTGACTCTCAGCGCGACGGCAGCGCCGCTATCGAGCTTCTGAAGCGTCAGGACGGCGGCAGAGCGACGTTTCTGCCGATAGACACGATACGCGGCAGCGTCATGACCAACGCCCCCGAACGCGACCCGGGCTTTGTAGGCGTTGCATACGACCTTGTAAAATTTGACGAAAAATATGACAGGATAATCGCAAATCTGCTTGGCAGAACGGTCATTGCAGAAGCATTGCCCGATGCGGTGCGCATGTCCCGAAACAGCGGCAATTCTCTGAGGATTGTCACGCTTGACGGGCAGCTTATTAATTCGGGCGGTTCGATGACCGGCGGCAGCAGCGCAAAGGGCACTGGCGTTCTCTCCCGGGCGAACGAGCTTGAAAAGCTCAGAAAGCAGCGTGAAAAGCTGCGTGAGAGCGAGAAGGAATACGACCTGCGCGCAGAAAAAGTGAAGTCCGAACTGGCGGCGGTAAAATATCAGCTTGACATGGCGCTTGAGGATCAGACCGCGATCAAGACAAGGATATCGTCACTGCAAGCGGAAAGCCGCGCAACGGAAAATTCCGTCAGCCAGCTTCAGACGCTGCTTGACAGTCTCACCGGCGACAGCGAAGCGCGCAGGAGCGCGGCGGACGCTCACCGGCGCAGGATCGAGGATTTCAAGGCGCAGAAGGCCGAAAAAGAGAGCGTTCTTGCCGAAATAAACGCGAAGTCCGCCGGGATAAGAGACGAGATCGCAAAAATAACTGCCGGTAAGCTTGAACTTGAGAGCAGGCGTACACGCAACGACAAGGAAACCCAGCAGCGCAACGCCGACATAGTAGAGCTTGAGCGGCGCTGCGGGCGCATAGAGCAGAAAAAGCTCGCCTCCGAAATGGAGGAAAAGCAGATTCTCGACAAGCTCTGGGATAATTACGAGCTGAGCCACAGCGACGCGGAGTCGCTCCGTCAGCCGGTGGAAAATCTTTCAAAGCTCAACAAGTCCATCGCCGAGAAGCGGCGTGAGATAAGCTCTCTCGGCAATCCGAATCTCGGTTCGATAGAGGAGTTTGAGCGCGTCAACACCCGTTATGAATTTCTTACCGGTCAGCGCGACGATGTAGAAAAGGCAAAGAAAGAGCTGCTCGGCATAATAAGCGACATCACCGGCGAAATGACGGCTCTGTTCAAGGAGCGTTTCAAGGAGATAGACAGCGCCTTCCGCCAGACGTTTCTGGAGCTGTTCGGCGGCGGCAAGGCGGCGCTTGTTCTTGAGGACGAAAACGACGTTCTCAACTGCGGCATCGAGATAAAGGTGCAGCCCCCCGGGAAGGCGCTTTCAACGCTGAGCCTGCTGTCCGGCGGCGAGATGGCGTTTGTGGCTATCGCGCTGTACTTTGCGATTTTGAAGGTGCGCCCGACGCCGTTCTGCGTTATGGACGAGATAGAGGCCGCGCTTGACGAGGCGAACGTCGGCAGATACGCGTCATATATGCGCCGTATGTCCGACAAGACGCAGTTCCTTGTCATCACCCACCGCCGCGGCACCATGGAAGAGGCCGATATGCTCTACGGTGTGACGATGCAGGAGAAGGGCGTCTCAAGCGTTATCGCTCTTGACCTTGAGAGCGCTCAGAAGACTATTGAGGAGTAAAAATATGGGATTTTTCGACAAAGTATTCGGCGGTCTTGCCAAAACGCGAAACAACATGGTTGAGCTGGAGGCGCTGTTTCAGGGCTACGCTCCCGACCATGAGGATTTTTACGACGATCTTGAAGAGCTGCTTGTTCTGAGCGACGTCGGCGCCGCAACCGCCGCAAAGGTCTGCCAGGAAATGCGCAAGGCGACATGGGTAGACCGCTACCGCAAAGGTGCGGAAGCCCGCGATGGACTTATAAAGATACTCAAGAAGCTTCTTGACGCGGGCGACACGTCGCTGAAGCTCGACACAAAGCCCTCCGTCATTCTCATGGTTGGGGTCAACGGCGTCGGCAAGACGACCACTATCGGCAAGCTTGCCGCCCAGCTTATAGGCGAAGGCAAAAAGGTTCTGCTTGCCGCCGGCGACACATTCCGCGCCGCCGCGGGCGAACAGCTCAATATCTGGGCGGAACGTTCGGGCGCGGACATCGTGCGCCACGAGGAGGGCAGCGACCCTGCCGCAGTCGTATACGACAGCATTTGCGCGGCAAAGGCACGCGGCACGGACGTTATCATCATTGACACCGCCGGACGGCTGCACAACAAGGCAAACCTCATGAATGAGCTTTCCAAAATGCGCCGCATCATTGACCGCGAGCTGCCGGACGCCTCAGTCGAAACGCTCATGGTGCTTGACGCGACCACCGGACAGAACGGGCTTATCCAGGCGAAAGAGTTTCTCAATACTGCCGGACTTACCGGCATCGTGCTTACGAAGCTTGACGGCACGGCAAAGGGCGGCATAGTCTTCGCAATAGCAAGCGAGCTGAAGCTGCCGGTCAAATACGTCGGCGTCGGAGAGGGCATGGACGATCTTATTCCCTTTGACGCACAGACTTTTGTGGAGGCGCTGTTCAAATGAAGCTTATACTTGCCAGCAACAACAAAAACAAACTGCGTGAGTTCAGGCAGCTTATCGCCGGTATGGATATCGAGCTTATCGGTCAGCGCGACGCCGGGTGCGATTTTGAAGTCGAGGAGACCGGCGCGACCTTTGAGGAAAACGCATATTTAAAATGCTCTGCCGTGACGGAGGCGACGGGTATTGCGGCCTTTGCGGACGATTCCGGACTTGAGGTCGATGCGCTCAACGGCGAACCGGGAGTGTATTCCGCACGCTACGGTCCCGGGCATGATGCGTCCGACGCGGCCAGATACAATTACCTTCTGGAAAAAATGGAAAACATCGAGGACAGAAGCGCGCGCTTTGTCTGCTGTATATGCTGCACCATGCCGAACGGCGACATCATCCGCGCCCGCGGCGAGTGCGAAGGCTATATCATGCGCGCCCCGCACGGAGAAGGCGGCTTCGGCTATGATCCGGTGTTCCATCCCCTATGCACGGATAAGGGCATGGCGGAGCTTACGCCCGAAGAAAAGAATGAAATTTCCCACAGGGGCAAGGCGCTGCGGGAGTTTATAAAGAAGCTTGATGAATATATGAAAGCCGCGGAATAACAGGCGGTAAGCTTTGCGCCGTCTGAACGATAAAACGGAAATATTTGAATTTGCGGCAATGCCGCGTGGAGGGAAAAAATGCCGATAACAAGTAAGCAGCGCGCACAGCTTCGCGCCATTGCCACCGGGATAGACACCATATTTCAGGTCGGCAAGGGCGGGATAAACGACGCGCTTGTCGAGTCAGTCAGCAATGCGCTGAGAGCAAGGGAGATCGTCAAGGGCAGAGTTCTCGAAACCTGCGAATACAGCCCGCGTGAAGCGCTGGCCGAGCTTGCCGCCGCCTGCAAGGCGGAAGAGGTACAGGCGATAGGCACAAAGATAGTGCTGTATAAAAGGAACGAAAAAGAGCCTAAAATAGTTCTTGTAAAGGACAAGAAGAAGTAATGAAAATCGCTGTTTACGGGGGGAGCTTCAACCCTCCGCACCTGGGACATCTGGAGACGGCCAAGGCCGCGGCGGAGGAGTTTTCCCCCGACAAGCTGCTGATAATCCCCGACTGTATCCCCCCGCACAAGGAAATTTTTGCCGACAGCCCCACCCCCGCACAGCGGCTTGAGCTGTGCCGGCTCAACTTTGAGGGCATAGAATGTGCCGAAATTTCCGATATGGAGATCCTGCGCGAGGGCAAGAGCTATACCGCCGAGACGATCGCAAAGCTGCGCGAGGAATACGCCGATTGTGAGCTTTCCCTCGTTGTCGGTACGGATATGTTCATGTCCTTTGAAGCATGGTATAACTTTCCCTACCTGTTTGAACAGTGTACGCTGCTTGTAATGCCCCGCGAGGAGGACGACAGGTACGAGCTTAACCTGCGCAAGGAGGAGTACGAGAGGAAATACGGTGCGAGAATACGCATACTCGGTCACGTCCCGCTGCCGATGAGCTCCACCGAGATACGCGCATGGCTGCCGAGGCGCATGGGCTCCGATACGCTCAGAGCAGAGGTATATGCTTCCATTATAAAGAACAACTATTACGGCGCTCTGCCGGAGCTTACGTGGCTGCGCGGCGAGGTGATGCCGTACCTCTCCTCAAACCGGCTTGCCCATGTGGCCGGCTGCGAGAGCGAGGCGGTGCTTCTTGCGATGCAGTACGGCGAGGACGCGGAGGCCGCCGCCGAGGCCGCAATACTGCACGATATCACAAAGCGTCTCAGTTATAACGAGCACTTGAATTTGTGCAGAAAATATGGTATAGTCTGCGACAAATCCGAGCTTGACAACGTCAAGCTTCTCCACGCGATAACGGGCGCCGCTCTTGCAAAGGATCTGTTCGGCGTGTCCGAGGATATCGCGGCCGCCATCCGCTGGCATACCACCGGCAAGCCGGATATGACGCTGCTTGAGAAGATCATATACCTTGCCGATTATATTGAGCCTAACCGTGATTTTCCCGGCGTTGACAGACTGCGTGAGCTTGCGTATGACGATCTGGACAAGGCGCTTGTATTGGGACTGAGAATGAGCCTTGAGGAAGTGCGCTCACACGGGATCGAGCCGCACCCGCGCACCGCCGAAGCATATGAATGGTATAAAAACGAATGTCTGTAAGGAGGATACAAAATGCTTACTCCCGCTGAAATAGCCTATGTTGCCGCCAGCGCGCTGGAAAACAAGAAGGCAAACGACGTCAAAATACTCAAAACCGCAGAGCAGACCGTCATTGCGGACTATTTTGTCATCTGCCACGGTTCATCCACGACGCATATCAAGGCGCTTGTGGACGAGGTTGACAAGGCGCTGTCGGAATCCGGCGAGCCGCCCATCCGCCGCGAAGGTCTGCGTTCGGACATCTGGGTGCTGATGGACTTCGGAAGCGTAATTGTTCACGTTTTCACCGACGAGGCCAGAAAATTCTACAATCTTGAACGCCTTTGGAGCGACAGCGAAGAGGTGGCTCTCTCATCCCTTCCAAGCCCCCAATAATGGGGGCAGACGCATTAACCGAAGCCGTCGGGCTTTGGTCAGGGGAAAGCGTCACGCCGCGCATTTTGCCGGCTGCGGGAAACGCCGCAGAGCTTTCCAAAAAACTCCGGATGAATCAGGAAAAATTATAAAAGGATGAGAGCATTATGAAGTACGATTTTGCGAATATAGAAAAAAAATGGCAGGCAAAATGGGAGGAGACAAAGCCCTATGCCGCAACGGAGGATTCCTCCAAGCCCAAGTTCTACGGTCTTATTGAGTTCCCCTACCCCTCCGGCGCCGGTCTTCACGTCGGTCATCCCAGACCCTTTACCGCGATGGATATCATCACGCGCAAAAAGCGCATGGAGGGCTACAACGTCCTCAATCCGATCGGTTACGACGCTTTCGGTCTGCCCACGGAAAACTACGCGATAAAGAACCATATCCACCCCACCAAGGTTACGCATGACAACATCGCAAACTTCACCCGTCAGCTCAAGATGCTGGGCTACGGCTTTGATTGGGACAGAGTTGTCAACACTTCCGACCCGAATTACTATAAGTGGACGCAGTGGATCTTCCTCCAGATGTACAAGAAGGGTCTTGCCTACAAGGCGACCATGTCCGTCAACTGGTGTACGAGCTGCAAGGTAGTTCTTGCGAACGAGGAAGTCGTAGAGGGCGTGTGTGAGCGCTGCGGCGCTCCCGTTGTGCGCAAGGAAAAAAGTCAGTGGATGCTGGCTATCACCAAGTACGCCGACCGCCTTATCGATGACCTTGACGACCCCAACCTTGACTATATCGAGCGCGTCAAGATCCAGCAGAAGAATTGGATAGGCCGCTCAACCGGCTGCGAAGTTACCTTCAGGACCAACACCGAGGATGATATCACCGTCTATACGACCCGCGCCGACACGCTTTTCGGCGTAAGCTACGTTGTCATTTCTCCTGAGCATCCGCTTCTTGAAAAGTGGAAGAACATAATAAAAAATTACTCCGCCGTCGAGGATTACAAGCTTGCCGCGTCGCGCAAATCCGATTTTGAGCGCGGAGAGCTTAACAAGGACAAGACCGGCGTGCGTCTTGACGGCATTGAGGTCATTAACCCCGCAAACGGCGAAAAGGTTCCCATGTTCGTGTCCGACTATGTACTCATGGGCTACGGCACCGGCATCGTCATGGGCGTTCCCGGTCACGACCAGCGCGACTGGGAGTTTGCCACGAAATTCGGTCTGCCTATCATTGAAGTCGTCAGCGGCGGCGATGTGACGAAGGAAGCCTTTGTCGCAAAGGACGATTCCGCGATCATGGTCAACTCCGGCTTCCTCAACGGTATGACCGTCAAGGAAGCTATCCCCGCAATGAAGAAGTACGCCGCCGAACAGGGCTGGGGCAAGGAAAAGGTCAATTTCAAGCTGCGCGACTGGGTATTCTCACGTCAGCGCTATTGGGGCGAGCCTATTCCCATGGTCAACTGCGAAAAGTGCGGCTGGGTTCCTCTCCCCGAAAGCGAGCTGCCTCTCGTCCTGCCCAACGTTGAAAGCTACGAGCCTACCGACGACGGCGAAAGCCCGCTGGCAAAAATGACCGATTGGGTCAACACCACCTGCCCCTGCTGCGGCGGTCCCGCAAAGCGCGAGACGGACACCATGCCCAACTGGGCCGGCTCAAGCTGGTATTGGCTGCGCTATATGGACCCGCACAACGACAAGGAATTCTGCTCCAAGGAAGCGGAGCATTTCTGGGGTCCCGTCGACTGGTACAACGGCGGCATGGAGCACACCACGCTGCACCTGCTGTATTCCCGCTTCTGGCACAAGTTCCTGTACGACATCGGCGCTGTACACACCAAGGAGCCTTTTGCAAAGCGCACCTCGCACGGCATGATCCTCGGCAAGAACCCGCACTATGTCGGCAACTTTGCGACTGAGGCGGAGAAGCAGGAAATGCGCGAGAAGTACGGTGCGCAGGCAGAACGCGCCTCCGTCAAGATGAGCAAGTCTCTGGGCAATGTCGTCAACCCCGACGATGTTGTCAAGGCATACGGTGCTGATACCATGCGTATGTACATCATGTTCATCGGCGACTTTGAGAAGACCGCCACATGGTCGGACGAGGCCGTCAAGGGCTGCAAACGCTTCCTTGACCGCTGCTGGAATCTGATGGATCAGGCTGCGGACGATTACGCCGTCACGCCCAAGAACGAGGCGATCATACACAAGACCATCAAAAAGGTCACCGAGGATATTGATACGCTCAAGATGAACACCGCTATCGCCGCGCTCATGACCATGGTCAATGAATTTTACTCCAACGGCTGCACCAAGGGCGATCTTGAGTATCTTATGCTGCTGCTCTCCCCGTTCGCGCCGCATATGGTCGAGGAGATGTGGGAGCTGACAGGCTTTGCCGCAAAACGCGGCAAAATGGCAATGCAGTGCGCTTGGCCGAAGTATGACGAGGCGAAGACGATAGACGCCGTGCGCGAGATGGCCGTGCAGGTAAACGGCAAGCTCCGTTCCACTATCATGGTCGCTTCCGACGCCAACGAGCAGACGATCATCGACACCGCTCTTGCCAACGAGAAGATAGTCCGCTGCATGGAAGGCATGAAACTTGTAAAAACAATTGTCGTAAAGAACAAAATTATAAATTTAATACTGAAACCGCAAAACTGATTGTTGACAAGTGCGGAAAAAACCGGTATAATGCATCCGTTAACAAGCCGATTGTTGGCCCTTTAAGCGCCGCATGGCGTGTTTGGAGGGAGGGAAATAAATGTCTGAAATTTACGTCAAGGAAAACGAGTCTCTGGACAACGCTCTTAAAAGATTTAAGAGAAGCTGCGCAAAGTCCGGCGTTCTGGCTGACCTTAGAAAAAAGGAGTATTACCAGAGCCCCAGCGTCAAGCGTCGTAAAAAGTCCGAAGCAGCACGCAAGAACAAGAATAAGCGCTTCTATTAATTACCGATAATAAACAGTCTGAATTTTCAGGCTGTTTATTTTTTCGAACAGCAGCCGTATTCGTGTTGACTTTTATTCGGTCTGCAGTTATATTAACAATGATACGCAATTCCAAAATTTGAAAAGGAGAAAAATTCATGAAAAGATTTTCAGCGCTTATTTTATGTCTGGTAATGATCTGCTCCTGCGGTCTTGCGCAGTGCTTTGCCGACGAAGGCGAGCAGGTCGAAACCGCCGTCGTTATCATACCGGAAGCTCCGCTCTGTCTCGACTATGCCGGAATGAATCAGATCCTTGAGGTGCTGGAAAATTCAGACGGGTATCTCAAGGTCAGAACCGCAAACGGTGTTGAGGGACTTGCCGACGCAAGATGGCTCAACATCTTCCCCGCCTCCTGCAAGGCGCAGGTTCGCCCCGAACGCGCCGAGGTCTTTGCCGAAATGCTCAAGCAGGGAGATACCGTCGAGGTTATCGAACGCGGTGAAGAGTTCACCAAGGTCAGAGTAAACGACATTGAGGGTGAGATCGAGACCCGCTTCCTCCGCTTTGACGGCGATGAGGAGTATCAGTCATGGACCTGCTACTCTGCTCCCAACACTCTCGTTTTCAATAACCCCTGGCTCCGCGATGCGACCGGCAAAATCGTTTTCGATTCCCGTATGCTCCCCCACGGCGACTCCAACGCGACTTGGGTGAGAAAGAATACCGAATTTACCGTGCTTGCCGATCTGGGATACTGCTGCCTTGTCAAGAACGATTCTTTCGAGGGCTATATCGCAAAGGACTATGCTCTTGACACCGAGGTAGATTACACTCTCTGGCCGAATCCCTACGTTTTGGGAACTCCTGCCGCAGCCGGTGACGGCGACGGTGACGGCGAATGGACGCCTCCTAAACTCTGATTTCAAAATGTCAAAATAAACAGCCTGAATTAGACGGGTGCTCGTAAGACAGTAATTCTAAAAAATTACTATTTTACGGCATCTGTCTGACAGGGTTGGAAAACGACTACGAAAAGAACAATGTCGTGTCGAAAGACTCAACATCGTTCTTTTTCTATCTAAAAACCATTGAAATTACTGTGGTTTACAATGAAACGCATATTATTATGCGAGTTTAACTTTGATACGGTCTACGTGGAGCTAAAGTTCTCAGACGGCACTATAATTGCCATTGATACTATTGCGGTTGAAAATGAGGTAGCTGACAATATGTATCAGCGGTCAGAGCTTGACTATCTTATCTACAATGACCCGATTGCATACATCGCGATCTGATACTCAACGACAATCCCGAAGCCTACCTAAAAACAGTAACAGAACACAAATCTCTTGATTGATTCTCACACGCCCCACGGCCATCTTGGGGCGTGTTCTTAAAAATGTTACACTTTAATGTGATGAATTTTCTCGTATCATCTTGAAAACACTACGAAAACCATGTATAAGAATGTGTGTACACACAAATAGCTTTGAGTGTTTACTTTGAAAATCGGGGGACAAATATGAAAATAGAAATGGTAGAATCGCTCTTTTCCTCATGGCTCCGTCATGTGAAAGAGTGTCAAGTAGTACAAACAAACTGGAAAGTATCATCACAATGGTCGCGTTATCAGATGCCGAGGAATTAGAGCAAATGATGAAGCTCATCGACAAAACAAACAATAAAATAGAGGTGGACATATGCCCAAATACAACGGAAAGAATTATAGTTTGTCATATGCGTTAGAAAATATCGGTGATAATTTCTGGCGAATGTATCAAGATGACCTGTTCGAGTATGCTAAGGATCAATCTCGAAAAGACATCTTTGAACGTATTCATCAGAATTGGGATTGTCCAATGCAAATGTCCCCAAATGGTACAAACATTCGCATTGAGTGGGCTGTTGCTATTTACGAGCATGGAGATTGGGCGAAAAGCATAAAGATGTCAGTTCCCGATTATAAGGATACTACATCTCAAGTTTGCATTACTGATCCGAGACGTAAGTACCCCACCGAGTATCGCTGTGATAATGGTGTGTATGTGAGATCCCTTTCCGAATTATGCATTGCAAATTGGCTATACGCCAACAATATCGCTTTTGATTATGAACGTGCTGTTATGTTTGGAGAAGTAACCGCACATTGCGATTTCTATTTGCCCGAGCAAGATGCGTACATAGAATTTTGGGGTATGGTCAATAATGAAAAATACATCCAATACAAGCAATGGAAAGAGCCGCTATACGCACAAAATGGATATAAATTGGTATCTTTATACCCCAATGACTTAAAGAATTTGCGAGATCAATTTTTTATGAAGTTGAAGTAATATAGCTGTGCATAATAGAGGCAATATCTAACAGCAGATAACAGAAACCGCAAGCGACCGATACAGGTAAGGTTCTTCGTAGATGAAAAAGAAGAAGCTTTGATAAAATCTGCAAAAAGAAGTCGAAGTACATGAACGACAGATAGAAAATCTTGAGCAGTTTGTTCAAATGGCACACAGATATATCGACCTCACAGAACTCACACCATACGCCCTCTGAGAGCTTGTAAAGGCGGTTTATGTGGAGGCGCCGGACAAGTCCAGCGGCAAGCGCAAACAGAAGGTACATATCGAATATAACCTTGTTGGCTACATTCCCGTGGATGAACTGATAAAAGCGGAACAGGCATGGCCGAAATCATGCCTGTTCCAAGAAATTCAAATATTACTGTTTTACGGACACCGCCCACTTTTGGGCTGTTTATTTTTTCGAACAGCAGCCGTATTCGTGTTGACTTTTACCCGGTCTGCGGTTATATTAACAATAACAGGCAATTCCAAAATTTGAAAAGGAGAAAAATTCATGAAAAGATTTGCAGCGCTTATTTTATGTCTGGTAATGATCTGCTCCTGCGGTCTTGCGCAGTGCTTTGCCGACGAAGGCGAGCAGGTCGAAACCGCCGTCGTTATCATACCGGAAGCTCCGCTCTGTCTCGACTATGCCGGAATGAATCAGATCCTTGAGGTGCTGGAAAATTCAGACGGGTATCTCAAGGTCAGAACCGCAAACGGTGTTGAGGGACTTGCCGACGCAAGATGGCTCAACATCTTCCCCGCCTCCTGCAAGGCGCAGGTTCGCCCCGAACGCGCCGAGGTCTTTGCCGAAATGCTCAAGCAGGGAGATACCGTCGAGGTTATCGAACGCGGTGAAGAGTTCACCAAGGTCAGAGTAAACGACATTGAGGGTGAGATCGAGACCCGCTTCCTCCGCTTTGACGGCGATGAGGAGTATCAGTCATGGACCTGCTACTCTGCTCCCAACACTCTCGTTTTCAATAACCCCTGGCTCCGCGATGCGACCGGCAAAATCGTTTTCGATTCCCGTATGCTCCCCCACGGCGACTCCAACGCGACTTGGGTGAGAAAGAATACCGAATTTACCGTGCTTGCCGATCTGGGATACTGCTACCTTGTCAAGAACGATTCTTTCGAGGGCTATATTGCAAAGGACTTAGCTCTTGACGCCGAGGTGGACTACACTCTCTGGCCGAATCCCTACACTCCGAAGGCTGCCGCAGAGGTAGAGCCCGATAACCCCGGCGGCGGCGATAACCCCGGCGGCGGCGATAACCCCGGCGGCGGCGATATTCCCGGCGGCGGAGGCAATACCGACCCTGATCCGGGCGATATGCCGTGATAATTTAATAGTTAATAGTTACAAGCAAGAGCAGTCTGAGCCATTCAGGCTGCTTTTGCTTTCGACGATTATTTACAATCCTCCTCTTGTAAATATTTTCCTTTATGCTATACTATTTATGAATAGAGTTGTCTGCCGTAACGTTTGCGCAGAACGTCTCTTTTCAATCGTTTATATCCTGTATACCCACGCGGAATATGTCCGCGGATGACCATGCCTGCCCGCCGCGTAACGGCTGCCGTCCGGCGGGGCGGGTCTCGAGTCCGCGTTCAGCTTCAACTTTGCGTCATCGGAGAGTGATCGCGCCGTTCTGCGCCGCATGAGTTCTCCGTGACAATTTCGAGAGGACGGATCCGCAAAGGAGGAGGGATCTATCACAAGGATCATGACACAATTTCATAATGAAAGGAGTGAGCTGTAAAAGGTACAGGTAAACTCCTATGCTTTTACAGCAAAAACCATGAAAAAGCCTAAAAAGTTTTTTCGCAAGGCAGCGGCAATTTGCCTTGCAGTCTGCATGGTATTCACCATGCTCCCGGCCGCGTTTGCTGACGAAATAGCTTGGGATCAGCTTTCTCCTGAAGAGGCTCTTATGCTTCAGGCTCAGATGGAGGAAGCAGAACGCATCCGCAAGGAGAAGGAAAAGAAGCGCCTTGAAGAGCTGGCTGCACAGGCCGCTGCCGCTGCGGCAGCCGAGCAGGCAGCAGCAGAGGAAGCAGCCCGTCTCGCCGCCGAGGAAGCAGCGCGTCTGGCTGCGGAAGAAGCGGCAAGGAAAGCCGCTGAAGAGCAAGCATCCGCTCCTGCCGTGGAAGCACCCGCTGTCGAGGAACCCGCTGCTGAGGAACCTGCTGCTGAGGAACCCGGCGCTGAGGAACCCGCTGTCGAGGAACCCGCCGCTAAGGAACCTGCTGCTGAGGAACCCGCTGCCGAGGAACCCGACGCTGAGGAATCTGCCACTGAGGAACCCGACACTGAGGAACCTGCCGCTGAGGAACCCGACGCTGAGGAACCTGCTGCCGAGGAACCCGACGCTGAGGAATCCGCTGTTGAGGAACCCGACGCTGAAGAACCCGCTGTTGAGGAACCCGCTGCTGAGGAACCCGACGCTGAAGAACCCGCTGCTGAGGAACCCGACGCTGAGGAACCCGCTGCTGAGGAACCCGACGCTGGGGAACCCGCTGCTGAGGAACCCGACGCTGGGGAACCTGCTGCTGAGGAACCCGACGCTGAGGAACCCGCTGTAATGCTCGCCGCCGCTGCTTCTGTTGCGGTCGTTGAGGGTGATGAAGAAGAAAACACCGTGGCCGAAACCGCCGAAGCCGGCGCTTCCGCGCCTGTCGTTCAGGCTCCCCCCGCCGCTTCCAGCAACATCTGGAAGGCTGCGGGACAGTTCTTCAAGACTGTAAAGGAAGCCATAGATGCCATTTTCAACGCCGATCCGGCAGCAACGGAGGCAAAAGTTGAGCTTACGGAAGATTATGAAGGCTCAGACGGCATTGAGGTCGATGTTGACGAAGGCAAAAACGTAGTCATAGACCTGTGCAAGAAGACCTTTAAGGTCATTTCCGGAATCGCCGCAAAGCTTACGGGCAAAGGCTCCGTTACCGTTGAGAACGGAACCATCGCCTCGGAAGCCGACGCCGCAGTCGTTGAGACCGACGTTGCCGATCTTGACATCAAGAACGTCAATCTTATCGGAAGCGGTTCCGCATCTCCCGTGCTCGACATCAACGGCGGCGATGTGGACGTTACCGGCAGAACCACCATCGATTCCGGAAAGTCCGGCAACACCGCGATAGACATTTCCGGCGCTTCCGATGTTGACGTTGACACCACTGGGGTAGTCCTCGGCAAGGTCAGCGCCAGCGGCGCCGAAGTTGCCGCAGATCTTCACAACGGCTTCTATAACGGTGAAATATCCGCAGACGCCGGCGCAAAGCTTGCGGTAGACGGCGGCAACTACACGACGAACGTCGGAAAATATGTCGACGAAAAGACCAACTATGCCGAGATCAGCAATCCTGCGGGTAAAATCTACTCGGCAGGCAAAAACATTCCCTGGTCGGCTCTCGGTTCTTCAATGTTCGCCCCCACATTCGTTAATATGCTCAAGTCCGGCGGCGCAATAGCGCTCCCCGGGAATATAGCGGTCGGCAATTCCACCGGAAAGCTCATTTTCATCAACGGCAGAGCCGTCCTCAACGGTCAGAGCATATTCATCCCCGGATGCAGGTATATGTGCAGCACCGTCAGCATCGTTGACGGCGCGAACAGCGTCTGGTATAAGGGCAGTGAAGACGGACTGACCTTTGAAGTGAGCGCCGCCATTTCCTATGTTGCCATAGACAACGCCAAGGCCGACGCCGTTATCGACGGCGTGTACGCTGAGCTTGAAGCTGACACGCTCGAAGCGCTCAGTGCAGGCAGCCACAGCGTCAGATTCGTTCTCAAAAACGGCAGCGTTGTTGTGACCAGCATCAAAGTCGCTCCTGATGAGAAGATCGAATGGACAAAAGGCTCCGAAAACGGCTTGCAGTATGAGATGTCCGGCAAGATCAAAAAGGTTCTGATCGACCATGTAAAGGTCAGCGCGGAAACGGACGGAAAGAATGCCGTCATTCCCGCTTCCATACTTCAGGATCTCAAGACCGGAAAGCATACCGTTGAGTTCGTGCTTGAGAACACCGCTCACGTTGTCACAAGCATTACAGTCAAATAAGCATAATCAAAAAATATTGCAGATGAAAACCCATCTGCAATATTTTTTGCCGTTAAAACGGCTATGAAAAAACAGGAAATGTCGGAAAAAATATTTTAGAAAAGAAAAAGAGTTTTCATTGACGAACGGCGCGGTCTATGTTAACATAACAATGTAAATTACGTAACCCCAGAGAGGAGGCGATGTTTTGGTAAAGGCAAAATTTGACCCCGATAGAGTTCTCGGCAAGGGAATAACTCATTTCGGACGGCAGGAGCTTTGCGATTTCGTTGCGAAGCTGTGTGAATATATCAAGGCAGACGTTGGAGCGGGTGTTTACAGGGGCGGAATTTATCCCGAGAACATCAGCATCGACGAAAACGGAGGCATCGCCGTTGGTCCTGCAAAGCAGGAGGATTGGACGGGGCAGGAGCTTGACTTCCTCCCGCCGGAGCTGTATTGGAACGGGAAGCGCACCCCCGCCGCCGATGTTTATTCGATAGGGCTTCTCATGTACTATGCCGTAACGGGCGGCAAGCTGCCGTTCGAAGGGAAATGCCGCGACCCGCAGCTGAGGCGGATGGGCGGCGACAATTTTGAAGTCCCGAAGGAGGCCGGGCGCAGGCTCGGCGAGATTATAGGCAAAGCCACCCGCTTCAAGGCGGCCGAACGCTATCAGAGCATGGACGAAATGCGGGTAATGGCGGAAAGCTGCCTCAAAAACCTTTACCTCAACGGTGCGCCGAGTGCCGAAGTGATATTCAAAAAAAATGATGATGATTTGACGGAGATCGAAAAGCTGATGGTTGGTATTATTGAAAAGGAAGAAGACACCCCCATTCCCGCGCCGGAGGATAGCGAAGACGTTTCCCCCGTCGAGGAAAATGCGGAAGATGAAACGGAAGCAGCCGAAGCCGCCCCTGCCGCGGCAAGCGGCGAAGAGGATTTTGACCTGTATATCCCCCAGAGTGAGCCTGACGGCGATGAGGGTGAGCTTGAGCCGGTATATGTAACTGCGGACAAAAACGCCGCCCCTGCGGTGCAGTACACCAAGGGTGCGGAAAGGGAGCGTATCTCCGCCGAAAAGCTTAATCGCCGCAAGCGCCGCCCCGTGGCAATAATCCTTGTGCTTTGCGCCGTACTCGTCATCGTCTCTATCCTCTTCAACGCCCTGATAAAAGATCTTACCGAAAGTACCGAGGAGACGCAGAAAGCAGCCGAAAACATTGAACATGGCGACTATTCGGCACTTATAGATGACGATGAACCTGCCGCCTCCGCCGTCAACGTGACGCCCGCGCCCGTGGACACCTCGAACGACCTTGACATACCGCCCGATCCTTCGGAAGCGCCTTATATTCCCGGCGCCGACACAGCCGGAACGGCGCAGTCCTCCGAGCCGGTAGAGCATAGCTATAAGGTATTTGTTGAAGACGTCAGTTGGGAGCAGGCCAAGGAAAAGTGTGAAGCCCTCGGCGGCCACCTTGTCGTCATCAACGACGCGGACGAATTTGCCGTGGTTACTCAGCTTGCTTCCGATGCCGGCGTGACATATGTCTGGATCGGCGGACACCGTGAAAACGGAACCGTGATCTGGGAAGACGGTTCATCCAAAGTCTACGAAAAATGGGCTTACGGCGAACCCTCCTACACCGACAACGGTGTTCCTGAGGATTATATGCTTTTGTGGAATAACAGGGGCTGGTCACAGAACGACAGCCGCAACGACCCCTGCAAGGACTTTGCGCATATGTACAGCGGCAAAATAGCGTATATCTGCGAATACGGCGGATAAAAACCATATGTGATCAACAGGGAGCGCGGCGCGCTCCCTGTTCAGCTTGTCAAAAAAGTCCTTACAAGACTTTTTTGACAGTCTGTGTTCTTTTGTGTTCCGGCGGCATAACGCCGGTAACGGCAGATGCATATAATGCTCCGAGGGCAACCTCGCAAATACCAAAATTCGGAGGTATTATATGCCTGATAACGATTACTACTCCACCAAGATATATTCCGACCGCTGCAACGGCAGCTGCGGCTGCTGCGGCTGCGGCAGCAACGTAGGTCCGGCGGGGCCAATGGGCTTGCAGGGGCCTCCGGGACCGCAGGGACCGCAAGGTCCGCAGGGGATACCGGGTCCTGCCGGTCCGGCGGGGCCGCAGGGTGCGACAGGCGCGACCGGCGCAACGGGTCCGCAGGGGCCGTCGGGCGCAACCGGCGCGACCGGAGCGACGGGACCGCAGGGGCCGCAGGGTGAGACGGGCGCAACCGGAGCGACGGGACCGCAGGGGCCGCAGGGTGAGACGGGCGCAACCGCGACCAACCAGAACGCCATGCTGTACAGCGCCGCCTCACAGGCGGTTGACAACGCCGCCGCGATACCGCTCGGAACCAATGTGATAAATTCCACCGGCGACATAACCGCCAGCGGGACGACCGGCGTCACGCTCACGCCCGGTCAGTACCTTGTGACCTTTGACAGCGACGCAAGCGTCACAACCTCCGGAACCGTGGGCGCGGCGCTTGCGCTGAACGGCTCGGCCGTACCGTCTGCGGTCACATCTATAACCGCAGATGCAAACGATCCGCAAAGACTTTCGCTCAGCGCGATAGTCAGCTCGACCGGCACGGAAACGCTGACCGTGCTGAACAACGCCGGCAACAGCGTGAACTACGCCAACAGCACCATGACGGTAACGAAGCTGGCATAAAAACCAACTGCGGCTCCCTGATTTTTCGGGGAGCCGCAAGTCTTTTTATACCTTTACATCTTATTTGCCGTCGATTGAAAAGTATTTGACAACGTCGTGCAGGTAAACGGTATAGTAAACCGTGTGATAGAAATTGTTTTTATCCGCAACGGCTATGCAGTCAAAGGAGATAGGCTTTTCAAATTCGAACGTGAAGCGCTCGACTTCGCCCGCTTTTTCCTTGCTCATGGTATATTCGGCGACTTTTTCCCACGCCTTGCTGCCGCGCTTTACATATATTTCCCACTCGCGGAACGGGTTGCCGTTATACTGCGTAATGGACGTATCAAGGCTGAACGCAACACACTTTCTGATAGGTGCGGCAAGGTGGTAAACGTCTGTGTATACGCCGTGGAAGCATGTGCCTCTGCTGCCTTCCCATTCGCCCTCCATGTCTCCGCAATTGCTTGTATATCCCGTGTAAAATATTTCGTCGCCCATAACGCCGGTAAGCTCGCCGCAGTTTTCAAACGCCGTGCGGTTGATCTCCGCCACGTCAAAGCCGGGCATATTCACGACTGTCAGAGACGGGCAATTGCTGAAAGCATTTGCGCCGATATGTACAACGCTCTTCGGCAGAGTCACGCTTGTAAGTCCGCTGCATCCGGCGAAAGCGTTGTCGCCTATCGCCGCAACTTCCAGTCCGTCGATCTCATCCGGAATGACAAGCTCTGCCGGGCAGTCCGCCATATAGCCGGTTATTATTGCTTTCCCGTCTTCCTCCGCATAGCTGAACGGGCTGAGGGCATCTCCCTCCGACGCGCCGCAATCGGCACATGTCTTAGGCGCATCAAAGGTTGCCTCTGTCCAGTTGTGTCCTATTGCGCTTTCTACCGTTTCGCCGCAGACGCTGCAAACGGCATCCTCCGTGCAGTCGGGCTTACCCGCTGTGTGTCCCAAAGCCTCGCCCTCGGTCGCGCCGCAGACGGTGCAGGTCTTCGGTTCGGTGCAGGTCGCTTCCGCCCACGTGTGTTCCGCAAGCCCGCCCTCGGTCACGCCGCAGACGGTGCAGGTCTTCGGTTCGGTGCAGGTCGCTTCCGTCCACTCATGTCCGAGCGCTTCACCCTCGGTTTTACCGCACTTGGCGCAGGTCTTCGGCTCGGTGCAGGTCGCTTCCGTCCACTCATGTTTGAGACAGCATGCGCCGAGAGTAACCGCAATGGATAAAGCCAGAAGCAGAATCAGCAGTTTCTTCATTGAAATCCTCCCTTTTTATATGATTTTGTTCACAGCCTGTGTTAAAGATATCATGAGCACGGTATAAAAACAACAAAAAACGGATGAAAACGCTGACAACAAATCTTCCCCGTGATTATATTATACAGGCGATCCGATGCAGAAAAGCACCGCGGGCTTTCGCCCGTGATGCTTTTGCAGTAAATTTTATTTCCCGTCTATTGAAAAATGGCAGATAACGTCATAAAAATCAATGGAGGACGAAACGGAATGATAGACATTCTGCTCCTCAACGATAGTAACGGCGTCAAATGTTACAGGGGCATCAAATTCAAAATCAAAATGCTGATATTCGCCTGCCCTCTCCTTTTCCATAACATAGTCGGCGATTATATTCCATTTGCCGGAAAGATCGCGTGCGTAAACAAACCATTTGCCGAACGGATTCCCTGTATATTCGGTAATTGCCACATCCATGCTGAAGCCGATACAGTTCGTCACTGTATCGTTGAGCTTGAATATATTGGTGTTTACCCCGCGCAGAGAGACATTCTGCTCCGAGGTCCACGCGCCGTCAAGCGCGCCTATATTATCATTGAACCCCGTATATTTTATGCTGCCGGTATCGACCGCCTCAAGATTTGTGCAGTTATAGAACGCCGTATGATCGAACTCAGCGGTTTCTCCGCTGGGCATATACACATATTTCAGGTTTTTGCAGTCTTTGAACGCATAATTTTCAATTTTGACAACGCTCTCCGGTATCGTCACTCTGACAAGCTCATCCCTGCCGTCAAAGGCGTACTTTCCGATGGCGACGACCGGCTTCCCGTCGATTTCCGCGGGAATTTCGAAGTTGGCGTCACATTCGATGGCATAGCCGGTAATGGCAACGCCGTCTTCTTCATTGATATAGAGAAGCGGGTTCAGCGGTTCGCCTTCGGTTTTGCCGCAGGCAATGCAGGTCTTCGCATGGGTGTATGTAGCCTCCGTCCACTCATGCCTGAGACAGCATGCGCCGAGAGTAATTGCGACGGTCAACGCCAGAAACAGTATCGCTATCTTTTTCATCAGGGTTCGATCCTTTCTGTAAATCAGCCGTTTTCGCTATATATTATCAGGATAACATGAACCCTGTGCAAAATCAACAAAAAAATCGCTTTGTTAAAGCGATTTTTTGAAGGGCTTTATTGTTCTGTTCAGACACAGCTGCGCGGCTATGCCGTTTACGATCCCCGCCGCGACGCCCGAAAAAATGAGCACCGGAAAATAGATGATCACCTGCGCCGTCTGCACAACACACGCCGCAACGGCAAGCTGACCAAGATTATGGAATACGCCGCCCGCCATGGATACGCCGGTGACGCTGAATACTCCGGCTTTTTTTATCAGTATCATTGCACACAGGCTGACCATGCCGCCCGCAAGCGCATACAACGCGGAAAAGGGCGAACCGAACAGCAGCCCCACAAGCACAATACGTACAACATTTACCGCAAATGCATACCTTCCGTCAAACCGGTACAAAACGTAAACGATCACTATATTTGCAAAGCCGAGCTTTATGCCGGGCATTCCGACGGAAAACGGAATAACGGCCTCAATATACGAAAAAATCAGCGCAGCGGCGGCAAGCATAGCGCAGACGGCAAGCTTTCTTGTTTTGGAATCATTCATAGCGTCAATAAATTACGGCGTCAATATCCGTATCACCCGTGATGCGCACAAGCATACGGTGCGGCAGGCAGATGATCGTCTGCGCCGGACGGGATATGCGTCCAAAGCGTTCACAGTCAAGGTTAGGGCAATCACTGTCCGCAACGCATACCGTTGAATCGCTTATTCTCACGGTATTATGCCCATACACGGTATCAACATCTATTTCCCTGTCAACATTCAGCGGATATCTGCCGTATTCCTCCCCGTTCACGCTTATAATGACCGTGCTTCCGGAAGCGGGCTGCAAATTTGCCGCCAGAACGCTTCCCGCACCCATAAGCAGGAATACCGCAAGCAAAACAATGTCTGCTTTATTAAAGAAAGAGAACAGTTTATTGCTTGATTTTTTATTTTTCATATAAAATACACCGGAATATGCTTAAATTATTCCATACGCGCTCATTCGGAAGCGTCGTGTGCGGAGAACGGCTTTCTCAGGATCACGGAACCGTGCAGGTCGCATACGGGCGTAGGAAAAATCCGCCGTGCGCAGCAAAATTCGCTGACCGCCTGTCCGGCGCCGGTGAATTGAGTACTGTTTACATCGTGGACGATGATCGCCCCGCCGCAGCTCATTCTGTCCCAGAAGAGCGGGAGCGCCGCCGCAGTCGGTGCATACAGATCCGCGTCGATAGAAACAAAGGCGAATTTTTCGTTCTCGCAGCCCGAAAATGTGTCCGGAAACCAGCCCTTATGGAACACCGCCCTTTCCGGATACGGAAGCCTTGCGCGAACCGCCTTCTCCGATGTGTCCGAAAAATCGCCGGCGGCGGCTCCGGAAAAACCGTTCGCCGCCTCGACCGCCACATCTCTTTCAGTAAAGCCCTCAAACGTATCAAAAAGGTGTATCATCCTGTCAGGAAACGCCGCGGAGATGCACGCGGCAAAATCGCCCTTGAAAACGCCAAGCTCTGCGGCCGCGCCGGTCGTGCCGAGCGCATTTATCTGCTCCGCCAGCAGGCGCATTGTTCCGAGACGCACATCAAAGCTTTTCAGTGCGCCAAGCGAAAAGGCCTCCCCCGCAAAGCCGAGTGTGCGGAGCTGTCTTGCCATGGCGGCGGCGCGTTCACCGTCAAGCACGCCTATGCACACCGCATCGGGCGCTTTTGCGAAAGCCTCCTCCGGGGAAACGACGGGAAGCCCCGCCGCAGTGCCGCCCTGCTTCTTTGGAGAATTGTCGGCAAAGCATAGTATGTCATAGTCTGTGCCGAGCAGGCGCGCCGCCATCGTCCCCATCTGTCCGGCGCCGAACACAACCGTTTTTTTCATGGCATTTTCTCCTTACCGTTTTGCAAGGATCTCTCTGAGAACCGTGCGGACGTCAGCGCACTCATACTTTGCGTGAGCCTTTACGTCATCCCGCGCTCCCGACATTGCGCAGCCGTATCCCGCGCACTCCAGCATTTCTATATCGTTATCGCCGTCCCCGAATGCGGCGACGTTTTCAAGCCCGATTCCCAGATACTTTGCCGCAAAGCGCAGACCGTCGCCCTTGTCGCCGTCCTGAAAATCGAGCCACTCCCTGCACGATTCGGTGATATAGCGCACCTTGCCCTGCCAACGCGCCTTCATCGCGTCTATAAACTCCATGGTTATCCCGTTTCTGTTGAAAATCGAGAACTTGATGATCTCATCAACGACCTTGTCCGCGCTTTTGGCTATGCGAACCGACATCTCCCAATCCCGCAGCACGGAGAGGACATCCCCGTCGCGCTTCGGCATCATCACATAGCTGTCGGCAGTACACATAACGCCCTCATATTCCAGAGGCAGAGTGCGCACGTAGTCCAGCAGAGTAAAGCAAAGCTCCCTCTCCATCGGGCGCAGATATATGTTTTTCCCCTGCCACATGACATTGCAGCCGTTGTCGCAGATAAACAGCATATCGTCCGCGACCGGCGCAAACATTCTGTGCAGGTTCCCGTAAGGCCGCCCGCTGGCCGCCGCAAAAATTATTCCCTTTGCCCTGAGGGCGCGGATAAGCTCAAAATCCGTCTCGGCAAGGTCAAACGTACCTTTTTCCACAAAGGTGCCGTCCATATCAGTGGCGATAAGTTTTATATCTTTAAAAGTATCTGTCATTTTTGTCCGTATTTCCGATTGTATTTCTCTTCGGGACTGCGCCGCGCAATGCGTTGCAGTTTAAAAGGCAGCAGCAAAATGAACATCTCGCCGCTGCCCTTGTATATTATTCCACGCTTATCATGTAGTAGTAAACCGGCTGTCCTCCGTCTATCAGGCTGACCTCGGCGTCGGAGAAGCAGGCAGAAAACGAATCATACACTTCCTGAGCCTCTTCCTGAGTGACGTTCTCGCCATAGTAGATGCTGATAAACTCCGGATTCAGTTCATCAAACGCCCAGTTCAGCTCCTCAAACAGCTTTCTCTTGTTCGCGTAGCTGCCGATAAGCTTCCCGTCCAGCAGGGCAAGATATTCGCCCTCATGGATATTATGTCCGTCAAAGTCCGAATCCCTCGCGGCATAAGTCACCATTGCGGTATGCACCTGCGACTTCGCCTCGTTCATGGCCGCGACGATCTCGTCTTCCTCCTCATCCGGGTTGAATGTCAGCATTGCCGAAATTCCCTCCGGCACGGTGCGCGTGTTGATCACGATGACCTTTTTCTCCGTGAGAGGTATGCACTGCTCCGCCGCCATGATGATATTCTTGTTGTTGGGAAGCACGAAAACCGTCTCGGCAGGCGTGTGGTTTATCTCGGTAAGTATATCGTCCGTGGAGGGATTCATGGTCTGCCCGCCGGTAACGATGGTGTCAACGCCGAGTTCCCTGAACATCTCCGCCATGCCGTCGCCCGCGCACACCGTGACAACGCCGTACTTCTTCTCGGGTTTTGCGACAGCGTCCTGTGCGCCGCCGTTCTCAAGCTCACGCTCTATTGCGTCAAGATCGTCGGTTGTCTGCGCCTTGCGTCCGGCGACGATATCGTCATGCTGCGTGCGCATATTCTCGATCTTCGCAAGCTCAAGAGTGCCGTATTTCTGCGACTCCGTAAGCGCTTCGCCGGGAATATTCGTATGCACATGAACCTTGAACTGCTCGTCGTCCTCGCCGATGACAAGACTGTCGCCGATCGTATCCAGATACGCCCTGAGCGGGGCAAGATCAACGTCCGGATTTGTCTTGCGCATGATATAGACGGTGTCGAACGCGAAAGTTATCTCCTCCGTGTCGAACACGTCAAAGGGAGACTCCTCATTTTCGGATACCCTGACGCTCTGCTCCGGGGCGGCAACTTCGCCGCGCAGATACGCGAGCATCGCCTTGAGCATTATGATATAGCCCTTGCCGCCGGCATCCACGACGCCTGCTTTTTTGAGCACGGGGTTGAGATTGATCGTATCCTCAAGCGCTTCTTCACCGGCTTTTACGGCGGCGTCCAGCGCTTCCTCCGGCTCCGCCCCCTTCTCCGCGGCAGCGACCGCGGCGGCGGCTGCGAGACGGGAGACCGTAAGTATGGTTCCCTCTGCCGGCTTCATTACCGCCTTATAGGCCGCATCGACGCCCTCGGATATGGCGCAGGCAAACTCAAGTCCGTCCGCACGGTCAATGCCCTTCAGTTTTTTCGCAAGTCCCCTGAACAGCAGCGACAAAATAACGCCGGAATTGCCGCGTGCGCCGCGCAGAAGCGCGGAGGCGGCGCAGTCGGCGACCTTATCCACTCTGTCAAAGTTCTTTTTCCTCAGTTCGGCCGCCGCCGTATTGAAGGTGAGGGACATATTTGTGCCGGTATCTCCGTCGGGTACCGGAAAAACGTTAAGTTCGTTGACAAGACGTACGTTTGAGCTTATCGCCGCGTCTGCACACAGAAGCATATCCTTTAAAAGCGCGGCGTCTATATATTTCTCCAAAACTCTTTACCTCCGGGGTGATTTCGTATCAGGCGAATCAGATTATTGTGTCAATAAAAACGTCCACGCTTTTTATGGGTACGCCCGTGGATTTTTCAAGCTTATATCTGACCTCGCTCATTATGCTCCTGCCGACAGCGGAGAAATTGACCCCGTGGTCAACCCCGATGTGCAGCTCGAGTGAAACCGTCCCGTCATCGTTCATATGCGCCACAATGCCCTTGGACATCGACTCTCTGCGCAGAAGCTGCCACGGGCCGCCATCCTTTGTGCAAGTCACCATTCCCTTGACTCCGAAGCAGCTTGTCGCGGCATCGCCCGCCATATTTGTCAGCACATCATTGGTAATGCTGATCGTGCCTTTTTCGTTGCTGATATTTATCATTATGCTCGCTCCTTCCGGAAAATGGTCAATAGGTATTTTTGCAAATTCCATGTTATTATATTACAGTTTCCTGAAAAGTACAAGGTGAAAAATGTTTTAATTTTCGTTTTCGGTGCCGCATTGCTTCTTATCTTTTTGTAGGAAGTCACAATTTGTTATTTTTTATTCAATTTCTCCAATTGAAAGGTTTACAATCGGGAAATTTGATGTTAGAATTACTATGCCTTTTTACAGGTAGGAACGCATTTTATTTTATATAGGAGATGAATATAGAAATGCAGAGACACTTCAAAACCATGGACGGTAATAACGCTGCCGCCCATGTATCCTACGCATTTACCGAAGTCGCCGCAATCTACCCCATCACCCCGTCCAGCCCCATGGCCGACTATGTTGACCAGTGGTCGGCAGCCGGCAGAAAGAACCTGTTCGGTTCCACCGTCAAGGTTCAGGAGATGCAGGCCGAGTCCGGTGCGGCCGGTGCGGTTCACGGCTCTCTCAACGCCGGTGCTCTTACCACCACCTACACCGCATCTCAGGGACTTCTGCTGATGATCCCCAATATGTACAAGATCGCCGGTGAGCTTCTGCCCGGTGTCTTCCACGTCAGCGCCCGCGCCCTCGCAAGCCACACACTGAGCATTTTCGGTGATCACAGCGACGTTATGGCATGCCGTCAGACCGGTTTCGCCATGCTGTGTGAGTCCAATGTTCAGGAAGTTATGGATCTCAGCCCCGTTGCCCACCTTGCAGCCATCAAGGGCCGCGTTCCTTTCCTCAACTTCTTCGACGGTTTCCGCACATCTCACGAGCTTCAGAAGATCCAGGTCTGGGATTATGAGGATCTGGCCGACATGCTCGATATGGACGCCGTAAAGGCATTCCGTGAGAGAGCACTCAACTCCAACCATCCCACTATGCGCGGTTCCCACGAGAACGGCGACATCTTCTTCCAGAACCGTGAAGCCTCCAATGTTTACTACAATGCCGTTCCCGGCATCGTAGAGGAGTACATGGGCAAGATCAACGCCAAACTCGGCACCGATTACCAGCTGTTCAACTACTACGGCGCTCCCGATGCAGAGCGTGTTATCGTTGCAATGGGCTCCATCTGTGACGTTGCAGAGGAAGTCATTGACTATCTCACCGCTCAGGGCGAGAAGGTCGGTCTTGTAAAGGTCCGTCTGTTCCGTCCGTTCTGCCCCGATAAGCTTCTTGCCGCTATCCCTGCAACCGCAAAGAAGATCGCGGTTCTCGACCGCACCAAGGAGCCCGGCGCACAGGGCGAGCCTCTCTATCTCGATGTCGTCACCGCGCTTGCAAACGCAGGCAAGACCGACATCCAGGTCATCGGCGGCCGTTACGGTCTTGGCAGCAAGGATACTCCTCCCGCATCCGTCTTCGCAGTTTACAACGAGCTGAAGAAGTGCGAGATGAAGCATCAGTTCACTCTGGGCATTGTTGACGACGTCACCAATATGTCCCTTGAGGAAGGTCCCGCTCCCTCCACCTCCGCTCCCGGCACTATCGAGTGCAAGTTCTGGGGTCTCGGCGGCGACGGTACGGTCGGCGCAAACAAGAACTCCATCAAGATCATCGGCGACTACACCGATAAGTTTGTTCAGGCATATTTCCAGTACGACTCCAAGAAGACCGGCGGCGTTACCGTGAGCCATCTGCGCTTCGGCGACAAGCCCATCAAGAGCCCGTACTACATCAACAAGGCCGACTTTGTCGCATGCCATGTTCCTTCCTACATCACCAAGGGCTTCCCCATCGTCCGTGATGTACGTCCCGGCGGCACCTTCCTTATCAACTGCCAGTGGAGCTTTGAGGAGCTTGAGCATCATCTCGACGCCGCTTCCAAGCGCTACATCGCCGAGAACAACATTCAGGTCTATATCATCGACGCTATTGACCTTGCAAAGAAGATAGGCATGGGCAAGCGCACCAACACCATCCTCCAGAGCGCCTTCTTCACCCTCGCAAAGGTCATGCCTCAGGAAGAGGCTATCGGCCACATGAAGGAAGCCGCAAAGAAGTCCTACCTCAAGAAGGGTCAGGATATCGTCGATATGAACTATCAGGCTATCGACGCCGGCGCGACCGCGTTTACCAAGGTCGAAATTCCCGCGTCCTGGGCAAATGCCGTTGACGCTCCTGTTCACAGCACTCTGACCGGACGCGAAAAGACCGTCAAGATGGTCAAGACCATTCTTGATCCCGTCGATAAGATGGACGGCGATTCCCTGCCCGTATCCGCCTTCGTCGATCACGTGGACGGCACCTTCGAGCTGGGCGCTGCCGCTTACGAGAAGCGCGGCATTGCCGTTTCCGTTCCCAAGTGGGATGCCGAGAAGTGCGTACAGTGCAACCAGTGCGCATTCGTCTGCCCCCACGCCACCATCCGTCCCTTTGCACTCACCGAAGCTGAGGCCGCTGCCGCTCCCGCAGGCACCAAGATGGCAGACATCAAGGTCGGCAAGGGCAAGGGCGAGTACAAGTTCGCAATGGCAGTTTCTCCTCTGGACTGCATGGGCTGCGGCGTCTGCATAGGTCAGTGCGCTGTCCACGCAATTGAGATGGTTCCCATGGAAAGCCAGCTTGCCGAGCAGGAAGTTTTCAACTACATGGTCGAGAATGTTTCCGCAAAGCCCGACATGTTCGTTGCGGACAATGTCAAGTTCAGCCAGTTCTCACAGCCTTATCTCGAGTTCTCCGGCTCCTGCGCAGGCTGCGCCGAGACAAGCTATGCGCGCCTCGTAACCCAGCTGTTCGGCGATCATATGCTCATTTCCAACGCCACCGGATGCTCCTCTATCTGGGGCGGCCCCGCCGCAACCTCTCCGTACACCGTTGACAAGGACGGTCACGGTCCCGCATGGGCAAACTCCCTCTTTGAAGACAACGCGGAGCACGGTCTTGGTATGTACCTCGGTCAGAAAAAGATCCGCGACGATCTGAAGAGCAAGGTCGAGTATATTGCGGAGAACGCAAAGCGCGACGACATCAAGCAGGCTGCTGCCGATTACCTCGCCACCTACGACGACGGCAACGCAAACCAGGAGCCTTCCAAGCGCCTCATCTCCCTGCTCGAAGCAAAAGAGACTCACTGCGACACCTGCTCTGAGATCCTTGCAAAGAAAGACTTCCTCAACAAGAAGTCCACTTGGATATTCGGCGGCGACGGCTGGGCGTTCGATATCGGTTTCGGCGGCGTTGACCACGTTCTCGCTTCCGGCGAAGATGTCAACATCTTCGTATTCAACACTGAGGTTTACTCCAACACCGGCGGACAGGCCTCCAAGGCTTCCAACATCGGTCAGGTCGCACAGTTTGCGGCTGCCGGTAAGGAAATCAAGTCCAAGTCCCTTGCCGAGATCGCAATGACCTACGGTTACGTCTACGTTGCTCAGATAGCAATGGGCGCAAACAAAGTTCAGACCCTCAAGGCAATCGCCGAGGCAGAAGCCCATAAGGGACCCTCCATCATCATCGCTTATGCTCCCTGCGAAATGCACAGCATCAAGGGCGGTATGGAGAACTGCCAGAAGGAAATGGACAAGGCTGTCAAGTGCGGCTACTGGAATCTGTTCCGCTTCAACCCGGATGCAGAGAAGCCCTTCACGCTCGACAGCAAGGAGCCCGCAGGCGGCTATCAGGAATTCCTGATGAACGAAGCACGTTACAGCCGTCTGACCCGCGAATTCCCCGAGAGAGCAAATGTTCTGTTCGAGGAGTCCGAGGAGAATGCAAAGGCGCGCTACGAGCACCTGATGAAGCTCAAAGCACTCTACGAATAATCCCCATACACAATCAGCCCTCTCCGGTTTGCCGGAGAGGGCTCAGTTTGTCAAAGAAGCAAGCTTCTTTGACAAAAGGGATTGCACTGCGCTCTGTGCCTCGGTTGTTCGCCGCAGGCGAACAATTCGACACTAGCTACGTGAGAAGAATTTTCTCCGACGTACACGCCGCCGGATAAAATGATCAAAACTGTTTTTTGCCTGCGGGCAAAAAACTCTGCGAGGCTTTTGCGGTAGTCTCAGCCCTCTCCGGTTTGCCGGAGAGGGCTTTTCAGTTATATATCCCATTTACATTTTTTTCTTCATATGCTAATATTATGTCATAAAGAGATTTTTTGTAAAACATGCTGAAACAAAATCGCCTTTGAATCGTATTTAATGGCAGAAAACATTTCAGGAGGAAAAAATCATGAAAAATAAGCTTCTCGCCGTTTTCCTTGCCCTCTGCACTCTTCTCAGCCTCACGGCGTGCGGCGCCAAGGCAGCTGTGCCATCCACAACCGACGCTATCGACGTGACGCCTGAGGTTGCCGAAAAGAGCACCGAAACAACCAACCCAATGAACACCGTTTCCGACTATAAGGCGCTTGTGAGCGCACAGCCCTCTATCAAGCTCAACGACGTTCCGGAAAAGGCCGAAAACGTTACCTACTGCTGGATCAGCAATATTCCCCCGATCGACCAGATAGATTTCACCTTGGACGGGCATACATACTGCTTCCGTGCAGCCTCATGCCCCAACGGCACCGCTTCCGCTGATATCTCCGGCGTTTACGATCAGCTTCCGTCCGTTTCCACGGTCGACGTCTCCGGCGAAAATCAGGCGGGCGGCTCCTATGTTCTGAGATATGACCCTGACAGCGGCAAGGGCGTTGCGAACTGGACATCAAAAGTGGTCGGTACGCAGTACAGTCTTTACTCGGACGACGCCTGCAAGGGCAAAATAGAAGAAATGCCCATCGCAAAGGTCATGGATGAGCTTTTCATCTACACGCAGGATGCAAAGGCCGTCTCCGGCACCGTCGTGGATTCCACTAAAAACACTCTCGCGCTCAACCTTGACGACGGCAGCTCCGCCGTTCTCAACTGCGAGCATATCCCGACAATAAAAGTCGCGGCAAACGACAAGGTTGACGTCCTTTACCTCGGCGATATCAAGGGCAATTCCGACGTTATCAAAATCGTCAAGACCGGTACTGCCTCCGCCGCCTCAGGCACGACCTTCAGCGGCACAATTTTCAGGCTTATCGACAACAATATGTTTGTCCAGACCTATGACAACAACGTCTTCTCCTTTGTGTACTCCTCCTCTACTCCCGTTTCCGGTGCAGCAACGAAGCTTGCCGAGAACGAGGAAGTGGTCGTGACCTACACCGGCGATCTCTACAACAATCCCACCGCCGTCAGCGTCAACGTCACCAAGGTCGGCGCGACGCCCAAGCCCACGCCCGCACCGACACCCGCTCCCGCCTATAAGGACGGCTCCGTCACCGGCGTTGTCACTGCGGCCTGCGGCATCTGGGTCACAGTAAACGGTGCGGTATTTGAAGTGAACAGCGCAAACTGCTATGTCAGCGGCAGGGCGGAAGTCGGCGGCTGGGCAACGATCAACTACCGCGACTACGGCAACGGGTATATAACCGTTACCTCCGCATACTTCTCCGGTTCCCCCACTCCCGAGTGGAACACCTACACCGTAGCGGGCGACATCACGGCAGTCAACGGCAGCTATGTCACGGTCAACGGCATGACCTTCTGCGTCAACACCTCCAACGTTGAAGGCAAGGCTCAGGTCGGCGGCACTGCGAGGATAGACTACATCGACTACGGCTACGGCTACACGGAAGTTACCTACGCAGTGTTCCTCAATCCCTCCTACGAGCCGGTATACTATGAGGTTCGCTACGGCAGCGGCGCGGCATACCACTATTCCGCACACGCCGTTAACATCGGCGGCGTTGACTACATCATCAACGGCGGCACTATCATCACCGGTCTCTATTCCGACGGATGCTATGCTGATGTGACATACAACTACTATCCGGACGGCACCTGCGAAGCAACCGACATTCTGTTCTACGGCGCTGGCACCGGCACCGGCACATGGCACGACGGTATGTACTTTGACGGCACATACTACTACGACGATTACGGCAACATCTACGATATATACGGTAACTTAGTCGCAAATCCCTACTATTACGATACCGACGACTTTGATTACGAAAAGGCTGTCGGATAACCGCATATAAAAAGATTCCCGGACATACAATCCGTGCACTTGTAAAATGAAAGTAGACACTCACAAAAGTGTGGGTGTCTACTTTTTC